>JADLHI010000262.1 GCA_020848895.1 Hyphomonadaceae bacterium | reverse complement strand
TCGAGTGACTGGGTGGTGGGCGCGACAGGGATCGAACCTGTGACCCCCACGATGTCAACGTGGTGCTCTCCCGCTGAGCTACGCGCCCTTTGTCCTGCCGAAGCAGGACCCATGCGTTGGGTCCGGCGATATAGACCGGCAACCGCAGTCGCCGCAAGTTCGGGGATCGGTTATCGGGAGTCGGTCGTTGGGAGGCCGCAGCGGAGCGCGAGAACCATCCCGATAACCCAGAACCGAACCCCGAAAACCGAATTCAAGCCGCCGCGATCACCCGCTCGATCTCGACGACCAAGTCCTTGAGATGGAAGGGCTTAGACAACACCTTCGCATCCTTCGGCGCCTGGCTTTGGGCCGAGAGCGCCACCGCCGCGAAGCCGGTAATGAAGACAATCTTCATCGCCGGATCGACTTCGGCGCCACGGCGCGCCAATTCGATGCCATCCAGGCCCGGCATGACGATATCCGTCAGCAGCAGGTCAAACGAGCCGTGCTCAAGCGCTTCCCAGGCGGCGTCGCCGTCGCCGAAGCCGGTAACGTCGTGCCCCGCACGCGACAGGCTCGACACCAGGAACCCCCGGAGCGAGTCATCGTCTTCGGCCAACAGAATTCGCGCCATACGCCAGCAGCTCCGGAATGTCCGGCCCCCATCAACCGGTAACGCCTAGCATAATTCGGGTAAAGGGCGGCTGAACCGTCACACACAGCTCGTAAACAGGCGTAAAGATTGACGCCATCCTAAGCGGTGCGAACAATACGACGGCATGGATGCGACAGACCTCGGCTCGAACGCGGCGCCTGCCGTTGCGGATGACGGACGCCCGGCCGTTGTTCACAGCGAGCCGCCCTTCGTTCTGATCGAACCGCTGCGCCGCACCACACCGCTCATCTTCGCCTCTCCGCATAGCGGCCGGCGCTATCCCGCTGAGCTACTCGCCGACGCACGGGTCAGCCTGATCAGCTTGCGCCGGTCGGAGGACGCTTACGTCGACGAACTCTTCGCCGGCGCCGCCGCCCATGGCGCCTGCGTTCTCTCCGGCACGATCGCGCGCGCTTATGTCGATCTCAACCGCGATCCCGCCGAACTCGATCCGGAAATGTTCGAGGAGCGGCCGCCGCACTCGCCGCAATCCAACTCAGCGCGTGTGCAAGCTGGCCTCGGCGCCATCCCGCGCATCAGCGGCGATGGTCAATCCATCTATCGGCGCAAGCTTTCGCTGAGCGAAGCCGAGCGCCGCATCAACGCAGTGCACCGCCCCTATCACGCTCTGCTGCAGAACATCGTCGCCGAAACCAAAGAACAATTCGGCTGCGCCGTGCTGATCGATTGCCATTCGATGCCGAACAACGCCCGCGGCGCGCACGCCCCCGATGTCGTGCTCGGCGATCGCTTCGGCGCCTCGTGCCATCCTTCGGTGACGGCGCTGGCGGAAGCGACGCTGCGCCGCCTAGGCTATCGCGTCGCCCGCAACACGCCGTTCGCCGGCGGACACACCACGCAAACCTATGGCCGCCCAGCGGGGCAAGTGCATGCGCTGCAAATCGAACTTAATCGCGGGCTTTATGTCGATGAGCGCACGCTTGAGCGCACCAATGGCTACGCTCGGGTGCGCGCCGATATGACCCGCTTGGCGGAGGCCTTAAGTGCGGCAAATCTACATAAGAGCTTGGCCTAAGCTGGTCCGCGCCAATTGCTTCAAATCAATGCGCCGACGCCCTAAGCGCTCACGCTGATCGTAATGTTGAATACAGGAGTGGTCTCGTGAAGAATCGTCTTGGCGCTGTTTTCAGCCTCATGGCGCTCGCCGCCTGCCAGGCGCCCGCCGACTCTCAGCTGACTGGCCGCTGGGATGTGCAGCAGATTGCCGGCGCTTCACTTGGTGAGAACGTCGACATCTGGATCGAGATCGACGAAGCGGCCGGTCGCGTCTCCGGCTACACTGGATGCAACGCCTTCACGTCTTCGCTGACGACATTCTCTGAGACCGCCGTGTTCTCCGGCATACAAGAGCAAGATGGCGATTGCCCGAGCGTCGCGGCGGCGACGGATGAGGCGCGCTTCCTGGGCGTCCTGCCCTCGATCCAGCGCTACATCCGCAACGGCCGCTCGCTCGAACTGTTGCCGATGGCCCAAGGGAGCGAAGCATTGCTGCGCTTGCGCCTGAGCGATGCGCCTTCCAACTAGCGGACGCTGAGCGCGGCAACGCTGCATAGAAGTCTAGCCTAGGCGCACGAAGGCGCCGGCCCGCGGTCGGCGTGGCCCGCGTCGTGCTTCGACGGGCTCAGGTAACGCTTGCTACAGCAACCCACGCTAAAGTTGCGCGCATTGAGGCGTTAATCATGTTGCGATGGCTTTGGCACGAAGAGAACCGCAAGGCGCGCAGATTTGTTGCGTGGCTCCTCGTTTCGATCGCCGTCGCGCTTGGCGTTGGCCTTGGTCGCGGCGCGGCTGAGAGCGTATTTGCACACGGCTGGGCCGTCATACCCGCGGTTGCGCGCGAGCGGGAATGGCAAACGTGTTACGGCGCCGCTAGCACTGAGGAGCGGTTCGGCGCGTGCTCGGCGCGCGCGGAAGATGCCCGTGAGCCTGTGGAAAATAGGGCAGTTGCTTACGCAACGATGGGAAACCTTCTTGTGGGCGAAGATCCGGCGGCCGCAATTGGCCGCTACGACCTCGCCATCGGACTCGACGCTTCGAACATCAACAACCACACACTGCGAGCTTCGGCTCTGCTTTCGCTTGGCGATGTCGAACAAGCCGAGGCTTCACTTGAGGCCGCTCGCGCCATCAATGCATCGGACTTTTCCTTGCAGAACTTGCAAGGCGAGCTCTGGTTTCAAAAAGGCGCATACACCGAAGCCGCACGACGCTTTGGCGAGCTTATCGACGGACTTGCGCAATTTGAGGCGCAGCTGCAGCAGCAACGCACCGCGGACATTCGCGCAAACCGCCCCTACATCTCCTTGAACGCAACGGTGTTGGATACGCAAACGCAGCTTCAATTGCACCTGTGGCGATCAATATCGCTGTTCAACGCGGGAGATCGAGAGGCCGCGGATCAAGAAAGAGACGCCGCGCTGGCGCTTGATGCTGACGCGATGCCTCTGCTTGGACACTGGTGCGGGACCTATGCCTTTCAATCGTACAACCCCGCCGCATCGCGCGCGATCTGTGATGTCGCCGTCGCCTATAGTCCCGAGGACACGGGCCCGCGCCTGCACCGGGCGATAGCGGCCCTACGCGCCGGGGCTTGGAGAAGTGCCGTTGGCGACAGCGATTTCGTCATAAACGAAACGCAAAGAGGAAGCGGGAGCCGCCCGGATATTTCAACGCAAGCAGGGCAGGACGAAATGCTGCGCCGCGCCGCTGCTGAGGGCGCCCGCGCGCAAGCCCTTTATGCACGCGGCATGGCCCGGCAATACCTCGGCCAGGAGGCGGTCGGCCAACGCGACATCGCCGAGGCGATCGCGACAAACTCCAGTGTTTCGCTGTTCTTCGAGCGGATACGCTCTGAACTCGACCGGCAAATGTCCGCCGTCAATTCCAGCGAACTCAGGCCCCGGCTCTCTCCTTAGGGCCCAAAGAAAAACCGCCGGACTTGCGCCCGGCGGTGAAAGGTAAAATAGGGAGGAAACGCCCGATAGGGCGGGAGCGGGATCGCGAAACCCCGCAACACCAAGAACGTATTTCGCACTGCAGCATTTTGCAAGGTGAACGAAGCATCAGGTTTTTGTAAAATCTGATACACAGCAGATTTTATTTGCCTTTTTCTGCGCCCATGCCGTATTGCACATGCACACATGCACACTCGGATGGGTTGTGCATAAGGAATCTCCAGACCTGCCGTTGAAGCAGGCGCCTAAGCCGGGCAGAACCCGCCCCTTCCTGTCCCGAAAGCCCGATTTCATGGCCGAGCGCCTCCGCAACCTCGCGATCATCGCCCACGTCGACCATGGCAAGACGACCCTCGTCGACCAACTGCTCGCCCAAGGCGGCGCCTTCCGCGCCAACGAAGCCCGGCAAGAGCGCGCCATGGATTCCAACGACCAGGAGCGCGAGCGCGGCATCACCATTCTTGCCAAGTGCACCTCGATCCTCTGGGACAAGGGCGGCGAAGACTATCGCCTCAACATCGTCGACACGCCCGGCCACGCCGACTTCGGCGGCGAAGTCGAACGCATTCTCGGCATGGTTGATGGCTGCGTGATCTTGGTCGACGCCAGCGAAGGCGTCATGCCGCAAACCAAGTTCGTGTTGTCAAAGGCGCTCGCGCGCGGTTTGAAGCCGATGGTCGTGCTCAACAAAGTCGATCGCCCCAGCGCCAATCCGGATCAAGCTCTCAACGAAATTTTCGAACTCTTCCTCGCCCTCGGCGCCAGCGATGAGCAAGCCGATTTCCCCATCCTCTACGCTTCCGGCAAAGAGGGCTGGGCGAAAGTGAACATGAGCGATGAACAAAAGGACCTCACGCCGCTCTTCGAACTGATCGTCCGCCATGTGCCCGATCCCGCGCCGATTCAGCACAAAGACGAGCCGTTCGCCTTCCTCGTCACCATGCTCGATTCCGACGCCTTCCTCGGCCGCGTGCTGACCGGCCGCGTCGAAAGCGGCCGCGTGAAAGTCGGCGACAACGTCAAAGCGCTTTCGCGCGATGGTAAAGAGATCGAGCGCGGCCGCCTCACCAAGCTGCTCTCGTTCCGCGGCCTGAAGCGTGTTCCGGTAGAGTCCGCTGAAGCTGGCGACATTATCGCCATCGCCGGCCTTACCGATACCACGGTCGCCGACACGATCGGCGCCGTCGATCTCGCCGCGCCCCTGCCGTCAACGCCGATCGATCCGCCGACGCTCGCGATCACCGTTTCGATCAACGATTCCCCTCTTGCCGGCCGCGCCGGCGATAAAGTGCAAAGCCGCGTCATTCGCGCCCGCCTGCTTGCCGAGGCAGAATCCAACGTCGCCATCCGCGTCACCGAGACCGCCAACAAGGACGCTTACGAAGTCGCCGGCCGCGGCGAACTTCAACTGGGCGTGCTGGTGGAAACCATGCGCCGCGAAGGCTTCGAGCTTTCGCTCTCGCGCCCGAAAGTGCTGACGCGCAGCGAGAACGGCCAAACCTTGGAGCCGGTCGAAGAAGTCGTGATCGACGTTGACGATGAATACACCGGCGTCGTCATCGAGAAGATGAGCATCCGCAAAGCCGAGCTGCAGGACATGCGCCCCTCGGGCGGCGGCAAGACTCGTCTTGTCATGCTCGCACCCTCGCGCGGCATGGTCGGCTATCACGGCGAATTCCTCACCGATACGCGCGGCTCCGGCGTGATGAACCGCCTCTTCCACTCGTGGGCGCCGTGGAAGGGCGACATCCCCGGTCGCCGCAACGGCGCGCTGATCTCGAACGATAAAGGCCAGTCCACCGCCTACGCGCTGTGGAATCTCGAAGAGCGCGGCCAGATGTTCATCGCCGACGGCGAGGACGTCTATGAAGGCATGATCATCGGCGAAAACAGCCGCGGCGAAGACCTGGATGTGAACCCGCTGAAGGGCAAGAAGCTCACCAACGTGCGCGCGTCAGGTAAGGATGAATCCATCCGCCTCACGCCGCCGCGCCGCCTCACGCTCGAACAAGCCATGGCCTGGATCGAAGACGACGAGCTGGTCGAAGTCACGCCCGCCGCCATCCGCATCCGCAAAGCCCACCTCGATCCAAACGAACGCAAGAAAGCGCAACGCGCCAAGGAAGCAGGTTAGCAAAGGAGCGCGGGTTTTCAGACCCGCGTCACGCCGGAGCGTTTGAGTAAACGCGGGTCTGAAGACCCGCGCTCCTTTACTGCTCCGCCGGCGCCGCCACGCGCACGCCGCGGCGCCACTCTTCGCGATGCTGCGCCACCTGCGCGTTAACATCGACAGGGTTGCGGCAGGTGTACTCGATCTCACGCATCTGGTCCGAACCCGTTACTTCGGTGCCGTAGCATCCGAACTGAGTGAGCACCGCATTCGACGCCGCGCCCCACCACAGAATGCCGAGCGTGCGGTCGTTAGCGTAAATGGTCATGTTCTGCGCCAGCAACACGCCAAGCGGCTGGCTATCGCCGCGCACCACCAGCACGGTCTGATCGTGCTCGTGAAACCAAACCTGGAAACGCTGATCGCCCACGTAGACGTCCGCGTCCGGCATCCCGGCATTGTAGCTCAGGGTCCGCTGCGTACTCGCGCACGCGCCCAGCGCGAACAGAGCAACCAATAGGAACGCACGCATCTTCATCTTCGACTCCGCCTTAGACGAATAAGTCTCGCGCGAAGGTGCGCCACAAAGGGCAGCGCCATGACGAAACCGTGGCCGCTTCGCGTTTACCAAATTACATGGCGCCGAAACGGCGCAGATTTCGCTCGATGCGCCTCCAACACCGTCAACAGAAGCTAACCAAGGAACAATTCGCGTCGATAGGACGTGGCACGCGTCGTGCTCTCCAACAGCGCATAAGGCGGGCCCATGGGGGACACCGCCATGAACAAGGGCGCACACCTATGGCTAACGCCATCGACCTCCATGTCGGCAAGCGGCTCCGCCGCCGTCGCCGTCTCTTGGGCCTCACCCAG
>JADLHI010000261.1 GCA_020848895.1 Hyphomonadaceae bacterium | reverse complement strand
GGGCTTTCGATGCCGAAGAGGCACATCAGGCCTTCCATGCCGTGATCGCTTGGACTGTCCAGCACGAAGTCGGGCTGCGGTTCGTTCTGCGCGTGGATTTTGGGGCGGATGCCGGCGTAGTCGGCGGTCAGCGCGCCGTCCGGGAGGCCGGGCCAGAACTTGCGGATAGCGTCGTAGAATTCTTCCGCGCGCTTTGGATCGACGACGTAGTTTTCTTCGGTGATCCATTCAATGTCGGGGCCGAAGCGGGCGGCGCCGCCGAGGTCGCGCCGATAATGGGTGCCGAGCGCGCCGGGTACTGGCGGGGGATAGATGAGGCGCTGGAAGGGCGCCTTCATGCTGATGGTGAAGTAATTGCCTTTGGCGAGGTACTGCTTCGGGATGCGGTCTTTCGGGAAGCCTTCGATAGTGTCGGCGCATTTCTGCGCGCTGAGGCCGGCGGAGATGATGAGCTTCTTGGTCGTCACCGTCATCGGGCTCTCGCCGCCGACGCGCACGTCGTAGCCCTCCGCGCTTGGCGTTGCGCCCAAGAAGGGCGAGTTGACAACCACTGAGCCGTCGCGCGCTTCAATCTCGCCCTCAAGCGCATCCATGTAGCCGTGCGCGTCCATCACGCCGCTTTCGAGAAACTCAACAGCGCGCACGCAGCGCAGTTGCGGCTCCAGCAGGCGCGCCTCGGCGCCGCTGATCCAGCGCGCATTCTCAACGCCGTTCACTTGGCCTTGCTTGTAGTACTTCTCGATCGGCGGAATTTCGCTCTCTTCGGTGGCGACGAAGAGCTTGCCGCATTTTTCGTAATTGACGTTATGCTCGCGCAGGAATTGATACATCGCGCGCCGGCCTTCGACGCAGAACTTCGCTTTGAGCGAGCCGCTCGGATAGTAGAAGCCCGCGTGCACCACTTCGGAATTGCGTGAGGAAACGCCGGTTCCGATGCGGTTTGCGCTTTCCAGCACAAGCACGCTGTTTCCAGCCTTCGCCAGCTGGTAGCCGCAAGCCAGGCCCACGGCGCCGGCGCCGACCACTACCGCATCAAAATCGCTCATCGACGCTGCCTTAACCGAAGAATCTTAAAGCCGACTAACGTTTGTGAAAACGAAACCATGCAAACCAACGGTTAATCGTATTTCCCGCACTTTTCGCAAGCTGTGAGTCCGTGCGCGGAGTGCTGGTGATCAATCTGCAGGACCCGTCAATGCTGGCCGCGGCCAGAGGTCAGGTGAAGAGCCTGCGCTGGCGGTTGACCGTGGGCGCTATTTTCGCGACCGGCGCCGCTTTGGTGCTGGAGAGCGCGGCTGCCGGCTTTGGCTGGTACCTGGTGCTCGCGCTGTCGATGTGCTTCGACTACATGCTCGGCAACTCGTACCTGGAGCAACGCGGCCAAGCCGACCGCAAGACGGCGGGCGTACTGTTCGTATGGGGCAGCCTCTTTAGTATTGCGATCTACGCGGCGATGCCGGTGGCGCTGGCGGCTTTGGGCGGCGGGCCGGGCCGGGTGCTCGGTGTTTTGATTGCGGCGAGTTCGCTGGTGAGCGTGATGATGTTCACGTTCCAGGCGCCGCGCTTCATGTATCTGGCGGCGATCCCGCCAACGGTGGCGCTGCTCGCAATGCCGTTCATTCCGTTCGATCCAGCGGCGCTCAACGCCGCGCAGGGCGCCTTCGGCGTCGGCTGCGGGGTTGTCGGATTTTTAGCCTACGTGACCCGGTCCGCAGTGAACAACGGGGCGATGGTGGCTGGTTGGAAAGCCGCGCATCAAACCGCGAAAGAGCGCCAACTCGAAGCGGAAGTGAAGCGCGCCGAGGCTGAAGAAGCGAACCGGGCGAAGTCCGAGTTTTTGGCGGTGATGACGCACGAATTGCGCACGCCGCTGAACGCCGTGATCGGTTACGCGGAGATCATCCAGGAAGATCTCGACGCCGAAGGGCGCAAGGATCTTGCGGACGATGCCGGACGCATCACCGGCTCGGCTAGGCACCTGCTTGGTTTGATCGATCAGATTCTCAATCTGTCGAGCATGGATGCTGGCGTTGAGAGCCTCGCGCCGCGCGATGTGGATGTACGTAAACTGATCGAGGAGGCGATCCACACGGTTCACGACGATGCGCGCGCGGCGGGCAATCGCATTTCGATGCGTGTCGCGCCCGAGGCGGAGCGCGCCTACACCGATGGCGGCAAGTTGGCGGTCTGTCTGGCGGCATTGATGTCGAATGCGGTGAAGTTCACGTCGAACGGCTTGATCGCGGTCAGCGCCGAGCGTGAATACATCGATCGAGAAATGCTGATCATCTCGATCTCGGACACAGGCGTTGGCATCGCCGCCGAAGACATGCCGAAGCTGTTCAAGGCGTTCACGCAATTGAACAGCACCGCCACGCGCGAAAAGGGCGGCATGGGTCTTGGCCTCTCGATCGCGCAGCGTATGGCGCATGCTTTGGGCGGAGAGGTCACTGTCACCAGCGAACGCGATGCGGGATCGACGTTCGTCATCCGGACGCCGCTGAAGCTTGCTGCCGCCAATGGCGAGCGCGCGGCGGCCTAAGGCTCGCTTTTTGAAAATTCGCCCCGCCCTCTCCCCTCTCAAAGGAGGGGCAGAGGAGATGCGCCGTCTGCGGGGGAGGGTCCGGCGCCGCGGGGCTCGGCGGGTCAACGTCGACATGTCGCGCCCGTTCCGGCTTGCGACAATCCGCGCCGGGCCAATATGAGAGGTAAGATAGAATAGGGACCTTCTATGGAAGAGCGCCTTCCTGCTTCCTCGATGCCAACGTTGCGGCAATTGCAGTTTTTGACCGCCCTCCGGGCCGAGGGAAGCTTCGTGGCCGCCGCTGAGGCGGTGGGGGTGACGCAGCCTACTCTGTCGGCCGGGATCAAGGATTTGGAGACGACGCTCGGAGCTGTGTTGGTCGAGCGCGGGCGACTCGGGGCGGTGCTGACGCCGGCCGGCGAAGAAGCATCCGAGCGGGCGAGCCGGGCGCTGAGCGAAGTGGACGAACTCGTGCGCGCTGTGCAGGCGGCGGGCGAGCCGTTCTCCGGCGCTTTTCGTTTGGGCGCCATTCCGACGATTGCGCCCTTCTTGCTGCCGCGCGTGCTGCCGCTGCTGAAGCAGCGCTTTCCCAAGTTGCGGTTGCAACTGCGCGAAGACTTGACCGGACGGCTTGTCGAAGCGTTGCGGGCGCGGACGATCGATGCGGCGCTGATTGCTCTGCCCTACGCGGCGCACGGCATCGCTACCGCGCCGATCGCGGATGATGAGTTCTTGTTCTTATGCCCGGAAGATCATCCGCTGGCGAAGCGCAACGATCTTTCGCCGGAGCATTTGAAGAGCGAAGAAGTGCTGCTGCTTGAGGATGGGCATTGCTTGCGCGATCACGCTTTGGCGGCGTGCCGATTGCCGAGCAACAAGCGCTCCACCGATGTTGGCGCGACCAGTTTGCATACGCTTGTGCAGATGGTCGGCGGCGGCATGGGGGTGACCTTGCTGCCGAAGATCGCTGCCGATGCAGGCGCGGCGGCGGGCGCGCACGTGGCGGTGCGCCCGTTTGCGGAGCCGATCGTTGGGCGCTCGCTGGGCGTCGCCTGGCGCGAGGGTGGGCAGCGCGAAGAAGAAGCGCGGATGCTTGCGAACGTGCTGCGCGAGTTGTTCTAGGAGGTCGGCCAGTCTGGCTTGGAGAGTTGTTTGGCCAAGTGCGGCAGGCGGATGACGAGCCAAACGGCGGACCAGATGTTGCCGACGATGAAGATCGGCACAGCCCAGAGTGCGGCGACAACCCATGAGCGTTCGGTCAAGAACACGATCACGCTGAAGAAGACGAAGCCGACATAAAGATCGGCGAGACCGGCGATGCCCCAGGGCAGCGTGATGACAACGCCGGCCTGATCGAGGAACGAGCCGTGCAAATCTTGCATGGCGACGGCGGCCCAAATGACGAGGCCCAACAGGGCGAGGCCCAGAATGCCGATCACTGCGCGCAATACGTTCATAAGTTACCTCTCCGGCGCTTGTCTCCGGGCGGCGGCGCAAAATCAAGGCGACGCGCCGCGTTAATCTGACCGCATAACGCATATTGCTCCGCGGTTCCGGCGGTGGCGGCAAAAACGGCGTGGCCTCGTCGGCGATTATGGCGCAGCTATACGCCGCCCTCACTGCCCTGGAGCACGTATGACCGATCCGCTTCTCACCATCGCCGAGCGTTCCGATTATCGGCTGACCGGGCGCAGCGATGAGGTCGAGGCGCTGTGCGCTGAATTCGAAAAGCGCTGGCCGGATGCGGTGCGTTCGTTTGAGTATGGGCGCTCGGCTGAAGGGCGGCCGATGCGGGCGATGATCGTTTCGCGTTGCCGTTCGCTGGATGCGGCCGAGTTGCAGGCGCGCAGCGTGCCTGTGCTGATGCTGCAAGGGGGCA
Source organism: Hyphomonadaceae bacterium (assembly GCA_020848895.1). GTDB lineage: Bacteria > Pseudomonadota > Alphaproteobacteria > Caulobacterales > Aquidulcibacteraceae > Vitreimonas. The sequence goes on along the minus strand of JADLHI010000261.1, from coordinate 918 downwards.
TTCATCCCGGCGAGAGCGACGGCAAGGACGCGGGCTTCATGGTTCTGCGTGACTTGCTGAGCGCGTCGCCCGCTTCGGCGCTGTTGAATGACATCGCGGTGCTGTTCGTGCCGGCGTTCAATGTGGATGGACACGAGCGTGTTGGGCGCTGGAATCGGCCGAACCAAGTCGGGCCGGAAGAAACCGGGTGGCGCGCGACGGCGCAGAACCTCAATCTCAATCGCGATTACATGAAAGCCGAGTCGCCGGAGATGCAGGCGATGCTGCGGCTTCTGAACGCCTGGGATCCGCTCGTGTGCGCGGATTTGCACGTGACCGATGGCGCCGATTTTGAGCCGGATATTTCGCTGCAGGTTGAGCCGGTGAACCAAGGCGATGCGCGCCTGTGCACGATCGGCGTCGAATTGCGGACGGCGCTGATTGACGATCTCGCCGCGCAAGGTTCGATCCCGCTGCCGTTCTATCCGGACTTGGTGGAGACCGATAATCCGGCGTCGGGCTTTGTACTGACGGTGTATTCGCCGCGGTTTTCGACCGGCTATTTTCCGCAACGCAACCGATGGACCGTGCTGGTCGAGACGCATTCGTGGAAACCGTATGCGACGCGCGTGCGTGTAACGCAGAACACGATCATGGGCTTGATCAAGTTGATGGCGCGGAACGGCGCGGCTTGGCTGGGCGCGGCGCGCGGCGCCGATGCGGCGGCGGCGGCGCTGAACGGCGCCCAGATGACGTTGGCTTATGCGTCGTCGTGGCGGGAGCCGACGGCGGGTGCGGAAGTGACGGAAGTCGATGCGACGGCGGAAGCGGAGATGATCGATTTCCGTGGCTATGCTTACACGCGCGACGTCTCAGCAATCTCCGGCGCGTTGGCGACGACGTACGATCCTTCGACGCCGCAGATTTGGCATGTGCCGT
>JADLHI010000260.1 GCA_020848895.1 Hyphomonadaceae bacterium | reverse complement strand
GCGAGCGCTTGCTTGGAGACTTGATACATCTCTTGACGCACGCTGGTGACGGCGGCGTCGGCGCGCCGGCGGATGTCGGCGCGCGAGAGGTTGGAGAGCAGCGTGTAGCCAAGCTGTGTATCAAACACCTCCGCACCGGCGCGGAAGTCGGCTTGCGCGGCTGGGACAAGCGTCCCCGTGATCCAGGCTTGGTGCTCATCGACGGCGGCGTTGAACGCAGCGATGGCGCGTTCGAGGCGGCGCCGCTTCGAGACGGAGAGTTCGCCTTTGTGCGGCTCAATCATGCCGGTGACGATCGATTTGAGGCCCGGGTTTTGCGCGGCGTAGGTCGCAGCATGCGGGACAGGCACACGCGACGGCACAAGGGCTGCGCGCGTTTGCTCCAGAAGGCGCGGCATCTTTTCGAGACGATAGATCGCGCTTTCGAGGCGTTGCGGCAGCGGCGCGAACTCGCGCGCCATCAGGCTATAGAGCGCCCCGCCCGCGAGACCTTGGTAGCCGAGCGGATTCCACGCCCACGTCTGCCAGGTTTCGGTTTGCCAGATGCTTGCGCGCAGCGAATTGCCGAGGATGGCGTAGTCGACTTGGTTGGCGCGGCTGAGTTGGGTTTTGTCGATCGCTTCGAGCTGATGAAGCGTCTGGTGCGCGAAACGCAACCCGGCAGCGCGGCCAGCGGCGCTGACATCATCGATCTCGCGATCGAAGCGGTGATCGCCCGTGCCGGTTGCGCTCACGGGAGAGAGACGCATCGAGCGATCGAGCCAACGGCGGCCGAGCGCTTCGAATGCGCGGTCGGCGCGGCTTGAGGTTTGCGCAAAAGCGTCCGCGCCCAGCAGCGGGACGAGCACGGTTGATCCGAGTGCGAGAACGACCCGGCGGCGCGATGTTTTCATGTGGACGCTACGCTCCCTGGAAGCGGCGGCGGCGCGTCCGAGCGCGTCCCGCGTTGATTTGCGGGCGGAAAATACTCAGGCGCGGATTCTTGGCAATGATCGCTTGATTAGCGGAAATTCGTTGCCCGATAGGCTCGCACAAGGGGTTCTTTTTACCCTCCGTATGCGCCCTTACGCAATTTCTTTGCTGCCGCAATGCAGCAAAAAGTCGAGACTACAATGATTGCATGCAATCACTCGCTTGACGCATCCATGATTGCATGCAATCACCCAAGCATGGCAAGCAATACGTCCCTCACCGTGCGCAATCTTTCACCGGCGACAAAAGCGCGGCTGGCGCGGCGTGCGGCGGCCAAGGGGCGTAGCTTGGAGGCTGAAGTCCGCGCCATTCTGGACGCAGCAGCGCAGGAGAAGATCGCCGGCCGACAGGATTTTCCCGATTGGTTCATGGCCATGATTGGGCCGACCGAGGTGGATGATGTCGCGGCATTTATCGACAGCCGACGCACGCCACATAAGCCGATTAAACTGTGATTGCGGTCGACAGCAACGTGCTATCGGAGCCGATGCGGCCTCAGCCCGACCCGCGCGTTGTGGGATGGCTGCGTCGCAATTCGAGTCTCCTCGCGCTGCCGAGCGTTGCCATCGGCGAGCTTCGTTATGGCGTTGCGCGCCTGCCAACGGGGCGACGCAAGGCGTTGCTGGAGGAAGCGCTTGATGCGCTCGTCGTGCGCTTCGCCGATGCGATCATCAGCTACGACGTGCTCGCGGCGAACGCATGCGGCGAAATCCTGGCTGCTGCAGAGGCGGCCGGGCGACCAATGGATCTTGCCGACGCACAAATCGCCGCCTGCGCGCGCGTCGCCCGGGCGAGCCTCGCGACACGCAATGTCGACGACTTCCAAACAACTGGACTGACCTTAGTCAACCCGTGGACCGCCTAGATCTAGCTGATCTGGCGCCACGAATAATCGACGCCGATCCGCCCGAAGGCGTGATCCCAGGCGGTGCGCACCTCGTCTTCGCTGACGTTATGATCGCGGCCGTGGGCGACGAAATAGACGTCGAACGCGACGCCCTCCGCCGCTGGCCCGAACTGGCGCGCGACCACGTCGCCGAGTTGATCTTCGGCGCCGCCATAGATGCTGTAGAGCTGCGAGTTCTGGCGCATGTCCGACACCAGGATGAGCCGGCGATGGCGGACATTGGCGTTGAAGTCATCGCTGCCGAGCCAGCGATGCACGTATTCGACGATTGGGCTTGAGCTGGCTTCCGACGGCTCACGCACCTCCTCGATCACGCGCTCGGCTGCGCCGACAAAGCGTTGTTCGAAATCGCGCGTGGTGTAGCGGCGGCCGCGATAGAGATCGGACCAGAACGTCGGCTGCCCCGGATTGCAGATCGAGAACAGTGGGTGCACCGATTGGTTCGCGTCGAGCGAGACGATGGAGAACTTCTCGTACTTATCGGTATCGCGCTGCGCGTTCTCGACCAGTTGAGTCAGCGCCGACCCCATCGCCTGCGTCCAACGATCGGTGCGGTCGACGATGACGACAGTGTGGCCGGCGAGCGGTCTGTTCGTGGGGCACAAAGTCGCCGCGTCGAGATCGGCCGGACGCAGCAGCCAGACCGTGACGGTCAGCGCCAGCACGCTGAAGAGCACGCCAGCCGTGAAGCCAGCGTAGCGGCGGTTGGCGGCCTCGCGTTCGCGGCGCATCTAGCGGGACCTCCGCCGATGGCGGAACGAGACGGCTTCCGCCGGTTCCTCCTCGCTCTCGTCTTCGCTGTCGGTGTCGAGTTCGATTGGCGCGAGCTTCCTCACGTCGCCAAACTCGCCGCGCACGCTGATGGTTGCCGCGTTTTCGATGTTCTTCAGGAACGGCGTCAGTTCGTCGTCGTAGAAGGAATGATACTCCGCCTCAAGTTGGGCGCGCGCGCCGGCCAATTGGCTCTTGCAAGCGGTGATGTTCGAGGTGGCGCGGCCGAACGCGGTGGTCAGTGTTTCCAGGATTTCCGCCGACGATGGCGGTTCGGCGTCATCGAAAGCGTCGCGCGCGAAATACGTTGGCGGCGGCGTCGAGCGCGTTTCGCGATTGGCGTCGCGATAAATCTCGATAGCGTCGCGGCCTTCGGCCAGGATTTCGGCGGCGGTGAAATCCCAGATCGCGGCGTTGTCCTGGGTGCGCGCTATGGCTTGGCGCAGCGAAGCGACAGCGCCGGTGCTCTTGGTGGCAACCTCATTGAGCGCGCGATCGGCGTCGGCTTTGGCGATATCGATATCTTCGGCCAAGCGCTGGGCAATATCTTGCGAGCGCTCGCGCGCCTCTTCCATGCGCCGGTGGCGCGGGCCGTAGCCGGGATACGGATCGTCCCAGTGAGCGCCTCGCGCGACGGCGAAGATGCCGATCAACAGCGCGATGATGAAGAGCAACAGCGATTCCAATTGTTGGAACGGCTGGAACGGCTGCGTCATCACCGAGGTGAGAATGTTGTCGGGCACAGGCGCATCGAGCGCGCTGTGCGAAAGTGCGTAACGATAATGCGCGATGTAGAAGGCAAACAGCAGCAATAGCGCGCTGCCGACGACGAGCGCGGGCACGGCCCACAAGCGATGCCTGAAGCCCGCGCCATCGGCGCCGCGATAATTGAGATAGCGCCATGGCCCCGCGCCCAGCAGCGAGCCGGTGAGCACCACCAGCACGGAGATCATCAGCGCCGTGCTCCAGCCTTGCACCAAGCCGCCAGGGCTGGCTTGGCCGATCATCCAGCCGTTGGCGGCGACTTCGACGATGAAGAGCAGCGCCAGGAAGAAGACCTTGCGCCAGAACACCGTGTCATAGCTCGGCTCGGTCTCAGTGAGTTGATGTTGGATGCGGAAGGCGCGGTAATCGCGGTAGGCGCGCGCGTAATCTGTCTGCGCGGCGTTGAGTTCGAGGCCGAGCGCGGCTTGCGCGCGCGCTTTCTTGGCGCGGAAGCCGGTGAGGATCGTCTGCGGCTCGGTGGCCATCGACTCCAGATCTTGCGGCAGCGTGGTGAAATCCTGCCCCGAGCCGACGCCGAGAATTTCGTTGGATTTCTGCGAGATCGCGCCTTCGATGCGGCTGACCACCATCGCTTCCACGGCGGACAAGCGGCTGTCCGGGGAGCCGGGAATGTTTTTCGCGCCGTCGGCGGCGCCGCGGTCGGACAGTTTCAGGTCGGACTCAAGTGAGTCAGCAGTGAGCTTAGGAATGGCGCCCTCCATTCGCGTGGGACGTGCAGCGTCATCTGAACGCGCGATCGAGGCGCGAGTTCCATGCTCCGGGTGCGGCGGTTTCTGGGCGTTGGCTGCGAAGCAAGATTTCGAAGCTGCAATGTTTCCATGCGCGCGTCGTAGCGGCTTACTTCTTTTTCCCAGCGTTGAACGCCACAGCGGCGCGGATGAGCGCCTTCAGCGCCTTCTCATTGATCTTGTCGCCTTCGCGGAAATCGATAGCGCGGCGCGTGCCTGCATCGAGGCTGGCGTTGAAGACACCTGCCGGATCAGGAAGCGCCGCGCCGTGCGCGAAGGTGAGTTTGATTTTGTCTTTGTAGGTTTCGCCGGTGAAGAGGATGCCGTCTTGCGACCAGGTTGGGACGCCGGCTGGATTGGTCGGCTTCTTCCATTTGGCCTCAACCGCCGCATCGGGCGCCGAGGCTTCGATGATGCCGCGCAAACGTGCGAAAGTTTCAGCGCGCCAATCTGTTTTCGCGACAGGCGCCTTCTTTGCCTTCTTCATGACGCTCACATCTTCTCGCCAGGAAACCTCGTGGCTTGTTTGACCCATGAGGTGAACTGTTTTTCGTCGAACGCCCCTTCGTAAATGTCGTAATAGCGAACCCGCGCCTGCTTCGATGCGCCTGGCGGCGGCGGTTTGAGCGAGGCGCCGTTGAAGAAGGCGACCTTCACGTAGCGCGTGAAGACGTGAAAACTCAGGAACCACGCGTTCTCGATCTTCCCGTAGAAGGGCGAATTCCACTTCACGGCTTTCTTCACGCCCGGCGCGGCTTTGGTGATGATCGCATCGAGGCGAAGGCAGATATCGCGCCGCCAATCGGGAACAGCGGCGATGTAAGCTTGCACCGGTGCGTCGCCGTAGCCTTTGGCGATCTGCGGATTGCCGCCCGACAAGAGCTTCGGCTTTGCCGTCTTCCGCGCCGTCGCCTTAGGCTTTGTTGTCTTCTTGGCCGGCTTCTTGGCTGCGCTCTTCTTTGCCACGTCGCGTCCTCAGCTCTTGCGCCGCCACTTCGCCACTGCGCCCGCGCGATTGTAAGAGGCTTTGCAATCCTCAACGGCGTGAAGGGCAGATCGATCCCCGGGCCGGCTGAGACAATTTCGGCTTCCTCCAATGGTTTGACCCCGAGCCGCCTTGCCAACGCCCCAACCGGAGGCTATGCCCCCCGCCTTCGCGCCCGTAGCTCAGCTGGATAGAGCACCAGACTACGAATCTGGGGGTCAGGAGTTCGAATCTCTTCGGGCGCGCCATTTCTTTTCAATGAGTTAGCTGGATCCCGACGGGGCGGCGCTTGGCTGGCGACGGGGACCTCACTTCGTCGCTTCGAGTCCGGCCGATCTTCGCCGTTCACGTGCGCGTCAGTCCGGTGGAGATCGGCGCCGTGCGCGGGCTTAGCGCAGATCGCGCCACGCGCGGTGGGCGCCGGCGCTGGCGGCTGCGTGCACGCCGCGGGCAACGGCGCGGGTGAGGCAATCGGCGGCGAGTGCGCCGAAGCGGGCGATGGCGAGCGCGCGCGGTTCTGAGGTTTCGCGCGCGCCCGTCGCGAGCGTGAACACGACATCGCCATCGAACGGCGCGAACACGGGGCGGATGGCGCGGGCGAGACCGGCGCTCGCCATTTGCGAAATGCGCTTGGCTTCGGCCGGCGTCAGCGCCGCGTCAGTGGCGACGCAAGCGATGGTGGTGTTGGCGCGCGGTTGCGGATTGAACTTGGCGCCGCCCCAATCTTCCGCGTCAAAACTCTGCACAACCGGCGCGACGGCGCCGAACTCGCCATCGATCTCGAATGGATGCGCCCAGAAGGCGCGCTGGTTCGGCAGCGTGGTTGAGCCCCAGCAATTGACGCACGCGAGTGCGGCGACGGTGAAGCCGTCTTGCGACACGATACTGGCGCTGCCCTGGCCGCCCTTCAGCGCGCCCGCGACAGCGCCCATGCCTGCGCCCGCATTGCCGAGTGGCACGTTCTTTCCGCGCGCGGCATAGGCGCGGCGGCCAAGCGTGTTGTACGGCGGCGTATCGTTCCACGCTTTGGCGCCGCCGTTGGCCAGATCGTAGAGGATCGCCGCTGGGATCACGGGCGAGCGCGGCACGCCCGGCAGATCGATCAAGCCAAAGCCGCGGCCTTCGGCGCCCATCGCGGCGGCGACGCCGTCCGCAGCGGCAAGGCCATAGACAGAGCCACCGCTCAGAACCACCGCATCGACCGCGTCGACAAGATTTTCCGGCGCCAGCGCATCGGTTTCGCGTGTGCCGGGGCCGCCGCCGCGCACATCGACCGCGCATACCGCACGCACGTCCGGAACGATCACGGTGACGCCGGTCAGCGCCTTCTCGTCCTCGGCGCAGCCTATGGACAAACCGGCCACATCACTCAATGAATTGCTTGGGCCGGGACGCGCCATGGGCGTGCTCTTTCGCGTTAGAAATCACGCTGTTCGTAGGAAGCGTCCTGATGTTTGACAAGCCATGGTTGAAGCGCATCGCGGCGCCGCTGTTTGCGCTGGTGTTGGTCGCGTGCGCGTCGGGTTCGATGCCGGGCGTATCACAAGAGAGCGCGCCGCGCGGTGAAGCGATGGCGGCGGCGGCGAACCCACATGCGGTGGATGCGGCGATCGAGATTCTGAACGCCGGCGGCAACGCCGTCGATGCGGCGATCGCGGCGGAATTGGTTTTGGGTTTGGTCGAACCGCAATCGTCTGGCATCGGCGGCGGCGGCTTCATGCTTTACTACGACGCCGCAAGCGAACGCATCGGCGGCTATGACGGGCGCGAACTGGCGCCGGCTGGCGCACGCCCCGACATGTTCT
>JADLHI010000259.1 GCA_020848895.1 Hyphomonadaceae bacterium | reverse complement strand
TATAGCTGGATCGCACGCGACCCGCGCGGCCTGGCGCCGATGCGCGTGCGCTGCGCCGCTTTCAAGCTCTTGCGCGCGAGCCACTATGCGGAGCACTTGGCATGACTGCCGCCGCTTACGCGCCGCGCCGCGATCTTGTCAGCAAAGTCCGCCGCCGCCTGACCCAGCACTATGCGGCGCGGCCAGCGACGCTCTCGTTCGCGCAGCCCGTGCTCTCGATCACTTTTGACGATTTTCCCGCGAGCGCGGCCGATGCCGGCGCGCGCGTGCTTGAGCGTCACGGCGCCTGCGGCACTTACTACGCCGCTTCGGGCATGGCCGGTGTCGAAGGACCTTGCGGCATGGGCTACACGGCGGGCGATATCGCGCGCCTGGTTCAGGCCGGCCACGAAATTGGCTGCCACACATCGAGCCACGCCGATTGCGCGCGCCAAGACATCTTCTCCACGCTCGAAGATCTGGCGCGCAATCGCGACGCGCTGATAGGCATGGGCGCGCCATCGCCGCGCGCGCACGCGTTTCCGTATGGCGAGACCTCGGGCGAACTCAAGAACAACCTGCCGCCGCGGTTTATGTCCGCGCGTGGCATTCTTCCGGGTCTCAACGTCGGCCGCACCGACCTTACGCAATTGCACGCCTACCCGCTGTTCGGCGCCGGCGCCATGCGGCGCGTCGCGGCCGCGTTGAAGTCGGCGGCCAGGCGCAAGGCCTGGGTGATCGGCTTCACGCACGACGTCTCGGATACGCCTTCGGCGTGGGGCACGCGTTCCGATGACCTCGATGTGCTGCTCCATCAGGCGCACCAACTCGGTTTTGTCATTCTGCCGGTGACGGCAGCGCTCGAACGGAGGCTCGCATGACGACGGTCAGCGTTCTTATTCCGACATTTCGCCGGCCGGATTCGTTTGTCCGCGCCGTGCGCAGCGTCTTCGCGCAACGCGGCGTCGCCGACTTCGAAGTCGTCGCGGTCGACAATTCGCCCGAGGGATCGGCGCTCGACACGTTCCGCAAGCTTGAGGCGGAGGCGCCCATGCCGTTCCGCTGGGCGCATGAACCCAAGCCTGGCGTCGCACAGGCGCGCAACGCCGCCGTGAAGCTGGCGCAGGGCGAACTCGTCGCATGGCTGGATGATGACGAGGAAGCCTCGCCGGATTGGCTCGCCGCGCTTCTCGCGGTCCGCCGCGAGACGGGCGCGCAGAGCGTGTTCGGCCCGGTGCAGGCGCGCGCCGATCACGACACCGGCAACGCCGAATTCTATGAACGGCTTTACACGCGCGATGGCCCGGCCAACGACAGCGCGATCTCGCGCGCGTATGGCATCGGCAACTCGCTGCAACCGCGCTCCATGTTCGAGGAGTCACATCCGTTCGACGCCCGCGCCGATGAACGCGGCGGCGAGGACGACGCCTTGTTCGCCTCCTGGGCCGACGCGGGGGCCACATTCGCTTGGGCCGCGGGCGCAACCGTGATCGAGCATCTCGGCAGCGAACGCACGCATTTGGCCCACGGTCTGAAGCGCGCATTCGCGTACGGCCAGGGGCCATGTGAACTCGCCTGGGCCGCACGCGATGTGCCGACTGTAGCGCGCCACATGTGCGTCGGCGCGGCGCAGGCGGTCGTTTATGGCGCAGCGAGCGTCGTGGTGGTTGCGGGATCGACGCCGCACGCGCTGGCGCTGCTCGATCGCGCGGCGCGGGGCGCCGGCAAAGTGTTCTGGTTCTGCGAACAGCGCTTCTACGGCGAAGCGCTGGTTCGTCAGCCGGCCTGACGCAGCAACCGATCGATCGCCACCACCGGCGCATCGGCGCCCGCGTAAACTAGCCCCATCAGGTTCGCGCCGGCTTCCAGCAACAGCTCTCTTGCGTCCAACGCCGCTGGCGCGGCGCCGCGGCCCGAACCGACGACGAGCACCACGCCATCCATGTGCGGCGCTACTCTGAGCGCGACGGAGCTCTGCTCAAGCGCAGGCGCATCGACGACAACGAACGCGCCCCCCGCGCTCGCCGCATCCCAATAATCGGGCCGCGCCGTAATGCCGACGCGTGCGCCCTTTGGCAGCAGGCGCATATCGAACACCCCCGCATAGACGCGTGAACGACCGACGCGGTGATAAAAGAAGGCCGGCGGCGCGTCGGGCATATCGCGTACGGTGTAGAAACTTTGCCCGTTGAGAGCGCCGTCGATGCGCGGCCCGAGCGCGCCATCTTCGCTCAGCGCCTTGGCCAGCGCGTTGCGGCGCAGATCGAGATCAATGGCATAGACGGCGCCCGGCCCCGCCGCGTTCGCCACGGCGCGCGCCGCGGTCGTCGTGCCTTCAAGCTTGCGCGCGGCGACAAACATGATCGCGCGGCCCGCGCCCTCACGTCTGCGCGGTTGCATCGCGAGCGCGTCGAGCACGCCCTCTACAGAAAATTGAGGCTCGCTCATGCGCCGCCCTCCACAACGGTGAGTTCAGGCTTGCCCGGCTTTGCCTTCTCTGGCTTGGGCGCCTTTGCTTTCACGGGTTTCGGTTCTTGCTTGCGCGGCATCACCGCGAGCACCGGCGTATCGAGCGCGCGCGCCGCGCTGGATGGCGTTGGGAAACTCCGGCGCATCAGAGCGCGCGAGAGGCCCGCGGCAAGCGCGACGATACCGGCAATCAGGATGCTCACGATCATGATCGGCCAGCGCAGGCTCTTGCCTTGCGCCGGCGCCGTGGCGCGTTCGACGGGGCTGATATTGTCGGTGGCGCGGCCCAACATTTGGC
>JADLHI010000258.1 GCA_020848895.1 Hyphomonadaceae bacterium | reverse complement strand
GCCGCGTTGTTGAGCACCCCGGCATACGCCCAGAGCAGCGACGACATCGCCGCCCTTCGGCGCGATATGGAAACCCTTCGCCAAGACTATCAAAGCCGCATCACCGATCTTGAGGCCCGGCTGGCCGCTGCGGAAGCTGAGGCCGCCGCGGCGCACGCCGCAGCGGACGCGCTTCAGGCGGCGAATGCCTCAACCGCCGACAATCCGATTCAAGTTGCGGAGCAGGCGCCCGCTGACATTGCGCCTCCGGCGCCAGTTTCGACGAATCCGAACATCTACAATCCGGGCATCTCAGTTGCCCTCAACGGCTTTTATACGGCCGCGCGCAACGAGACCGGCGAGGAAACCATCGCCGGCTTCGCCTTGGGTGATGAAACGGGCCGGCCTTCGCGCGGCTTCTCGGCAGGCGAGACTGAGCTTTCCTTCGCCGCCAACATCGACCCTTTCCTCGCCGCCTTCATGGCGTTTTCGCTGGGCAATGAAGGCGAAGCGGAGGTTGAGGAAGCCTACATCCGCACGACGGCGCTGCCCGGCGGATTGACGCTCAAGGCCGGCCGCTTCCTTTCGGGCATCGGCTACTTGAACGAACGGCACGCGCACGATTGGAGCTTCTCCGACGCGCCGCTTCCCTACCGCGCCTTCCTCGGCAATCAACTCGGCGATGTCGGCCTGCAGGCGCGCTGGATTGCGCCAACCAACCAGTACCTCGAATTCGGCGCCGAGGCGCTGCAGGGCGAGGGTTTCCCCGCCGCTGGCAGCGACAATAACGGCGTCGGCACGTACACGCTGTTTGCGCGCACAGGCTCGGACATCAACCTATCGAGTTCGTATCTCGCTTCGATCTCGTATCTACATTCATCCGCGCAAGACCGCGACTCCAACGGCGATCTCTTCACCGGCGACACCAATCTGGGCATCCTTTCGCTCGTCTACAAATGGGCGCCGGGTGGCAATCCGCTGGTGCGGAATCTGACTCTCGTCGGCGAGTATTTCCACGGAACCGATGACGGCGCCTTCAACGGCGCGCCATTCCAGCAAGCGCACGATGGCTGGTACGCGCAAGGCGTCTATCAGTTCATGCCGCAATGGAGCGTGGGGCTGCGCTACTCAGCGCTGCATTCGGAAAGCGTGGATGGCGCGTTGCTGGGCAGTGTGCTCGACGATGGCGGCCACGATCCGTTCGATATCACGGCGTTGCTTGAATACGACACAAGCGAGTTCGGCCGATTCCGCGTGCAGTACGCGCGCGACGAATCGAGCGCCGATCCGAACGACGTTCTCACCCTCCAATACACAGTCATTTACGGGCCGCACGGCGCGCACCGCTATTGAGGAATTTCGCCATGAAACAGATTCTCTTTGCCGCGGCTGTGGGGCTCGCCGCCATCGCCGCCACGCCAGCTCACGCCGATCTCAACGTGTTCGCATGCGAACCGGAATGGGGCGCGCTCGCCACCGAAATCGGCGGCGATCACGTCGATGTCTACAACGCCACTGTCGGCGGTCAGGATCCGCACCAAGTCCAGGCGCGGCCCAGCCTCATCTCCCGCGCACGCACGGCGAACGTCGCCGTCTGCACGGGCGCTGAGCTTGAAGTCGCATGGCTCCCGCTTATCGCGCAGCAATCGGGCAATCGGCGCATCGTTGCCGGCCAGCCCGGCCTCTTCGAAGCGACGAGCGCGGTTCGCTTGCTTGAAAGACCGGCGTCGGTCGATCGCAGCCAAGGCGATCTGCACGCGGGCGGCAACCCGCACATCCAAACCGATCCGCGCAACATGATCCCGGTATCGCGCGCGATGGCGCAACGCTTCGCGCAGCTCGATGCCGCCAACGCTCAGACGTATCAGACGAGGCAAGCGGACTTCGAGCGGCGCTGGAATGCGGCGCTCACGCGCTGGCAGCAACGCGCCGCGCCGTTGCGCGGCGTCAGCATCGCGGTGCAGCATCATTCCTGGCCTTACATGCTGAACTGGCTCGGCATGACGGAAGTCGTCGCACTCGAACCGCGTCCAGGCGTGCCAGCCTCAGCGGGATATCTCGCGCAGGTGCTGCAAACGCTCAACACGCGCCCCGTCCGCTTTGTTATCCGCGCCGCGTACGAGGATCCGCGCTCCGGCGATTTCATCAACCAGCGCGCGCACGTTCCTGCCGTGACATTGCCATTCACCATCGGCGGCACGCCGGGCGCGACGAACCTGTTCACCCTCTACGACGACACCATCACCCGCTTGCTCGCAGGACTTGGCCAATGAACCTCTCCAGTCTTGAGTTCGGCATCCTTCTCCCCGCCTTCATGGCGGGGATGTTGGTGCTGGCCACACACGTGCCCCTCGGCCAACAAGTGCTCAATCGCGGGATCGTGTTCATCGATCTCGCGATTGCTCAGGTCGCGGGGCTTGGCGTAACCGCCGCGAGCGCTTTCGGCTTGGAAGCTGAGGGCTGGCACGTACAAGTAGCGGCCGTGAGCGCGGCGCTTCTGGGCGCGCTGTTGCTGACGCTGACGGAGAAAATTTGGCCCGAAGTGCAAGAGGCGCTCATCGGCGTGCTCTTCGTTGTCGCCGCCTGTATCGAATTGCTCCTGCTCGCGAACAACCCCCATGGCGGCGAGCACCTGAAGGACCTCTTGGTCGGGCAAATTCTATGGGTTCAGCCTCAACAACTGATTCCGGTTGCGATCCTCTATGCGTTGGCGCTCGCGGTTTGGTTCGCTGCACGCAACCGCATCGGACAGATCGGATTCTACATCCTGTTCGCACTCGTGGTGACGCAGTCGGTGCAGCTTGTCGGCGTCTATCTTGTGTTTGCGAGCCTCATCATTCCGGCGCTCGCGGCCAAACGCTATCCGGCGGGCGCACGGCTTATCGTTGGCTATGTCGTGGGCATCTTGGGCTATGTGGCGGGTCTTGTCGCCTCATCGCTGTTTGATCTTCCGACCGGCGCGGTGATCGTGGTCGCGCTGCTGCTTGTGTTCATACCGGTGGCGCTC
>JADLHI010000257.1 GCA_020848895.1 Hyphomonadaceae bacterium | reverse complement strand
CAGAGATTGGTCTTGCGCGAGAGGCAGCTTTTGCATTGGCGGCATTCTGGCGTGTAGAGCGGAATGACGTGATCGCCGGGCGCGACGCTCGTGACGCCGGCGCCAATTTCGCGCACAATACCCGCGCCCTCGTGGCCGAGAATACAGGGCCACGCCGCCTCGCTATCGAAGCCATCGAGCGTGTATGAATCGGTGTGACAAACGCCGGTCGCTTTGATCTCGACCAACACTTCGCCGGCCTTCGGGCCTTCAAGATCGAGTTCGACAATCTCCAGAGGCTTCTTGGCCTCGAATGCAACGGCCGCCTTTGTCTTCATCGCGCATCGCTCCTTCGCGGCGCGCTTATAGCGCGACGCGAAACCGATGCGCGGGAAAAATGCCTAGCCGCCAGCCTTGCGGGACGCCGCCTTTCGGGCTGAGGACGATTTCGCCGTCGATGACTTGCCGCGGACTTTGCTCGGTCCGCGCGATTTTTCCTTCGCGAAAGCGGCCAAGCGATCGGCGCTCATGGACCGGTACGGCACATTGTGCGCGAACGCTATCGCCCCTTCCTCGATCTCCTTGCGGGTGGCGGCATCCACATGCTTGCCTAAGCCAGCAAGCATATAGATTGCCTCCACCGGCACGAGCGCCGCGACGGTTCGACCGTAGCGGTCGAATCCGATCACGGCATTGTCGACTTGAGCCGTTTCGAGAGCCTCCGCGAAATTTGCGCGCGCTTCCGATGTCGATAGGACCGGCGGTCCCTTCGGCTTGCGTGCGCGGCTAGCCGCCTTTTTGCGATGGTCTCGGACGGATCTCATGTGAAGACCTGCTCTTCCTCGATGACGCCGAATATATCGCGCGTCCAATCCACCCCGAACAAATACTCCGCCCAGGGCAATGGCGGTTCGTCCCACTTCCAGGAGTTGAGTTTGAGTCGCGCGCTTACGACGTGACCCGCGTTACTCGACTCCAAACGCCCAGAGGGCCCGAACGGTTCAGAAGCAAGCTGTCGCTGCGGTCTGGTTGAGGCTTCCCTAATTGAAATGGGAAACACCCAGAATGTTCGCGATGTTTGTACAACTGATGCAAGTGCGGCACGCAAATCACGCAACGCAATACCGCATAAGCTGCCAAATCGCCTCACCTCGACGACGCTGCGAAGCAATCGTGGCTTTCGTGCGCGCCACGCCTGCGCCGTGCTCTGAGCAACATTCTGCGATAGCAGTTCGAGTTCCATGCGCGCGAAACCGTACAAGTCCGTAAAGACGCGCTTCACGTCCTTACGCCTTCTTCCCTTTGCTTGTAGCGGCGGTTTCGCAGCTTTGGCGCGGACGCCGTTGGTGTCGCCGCGATTACGGCGGCGGCGGGGACCGATATAGTCCGGCGGCGGCGAGTTCTGCGCGCGGATCAGCTTCGGCGGCACATCGTCGTCGGGCGTTGGGCCGGACGCCGGCAACAATTCATATTCGCGAACCTTGCTGAAACGCGGCAACTCGCACGGCTTCAGAACGAACCACAAGCCATCGACATCAAACGCGCGCCACCAGCGCGAGAGATTCACCGCGGGCATATTGCCGAGCTGCACGATGTGGCCGCACAAAATGCGCTCCGACTCGTAGATGAGGCCGTACGCGGCCTCTTTCACGATGGGCAGATAGCCGGGCTCGCGGTGAGCCATGTGCAACAGCGCCGCTTCGCTCACACGCAACGCGAATTCGTCTGATTTTCTTCTGCCCGGCACTACGTCCTCCCGCCCCGGCGTTCGCGCCGGCCATTGCGTTTCATCGAGCCCCTGAGGCGCGCTTGCTACCTCCGGCTGAGCGTCATGCTGCTTCTGCGCAGACTTTTTTGCTCCGACGTTCTTTTTTGGTCTCTCCTCTACCTCTGACTGAATCTGTTGCGTTGTTTGCGCTGTTTGGTGTTCACTCGCTTCTGAAGCCGCTTTCGCTGTGTTTTTCGGCGCTTTTTGCGGTGTGAGTGTCATCCTTTGTTCGATCCTGTTGCCGCACTCCCGCTTGCGGTTCTTGAACAGGGAAGCATGAGAGCGCCGTTTTGTGCAGCGCGTCAACGATTCACAAACATGAAGTTTTGTACCGTTTAGACAAAACGTCTTGACCGCATTGGCGACGAGGCATTTTCTGACGCCCATCCAGCGGGGCGCGGGGAATGGCTTTTGGCTGGTGCGCGGCGGCGCCTTAGGCGTTCGCCGCGCGTTCCCCGGATGGGCTTTCCCCTCGTCCCCGGGCGCCCGCGCCCCGCCCCGGCTCAAATATTTATGCGAAACAAGGGAACGGACTCTGCCGGCGCGGGTTCTTCCCACGGCGCCGACCTACTCCCCCCGCCCAGGCGCCACCGCAGCACGGGCCGGATCGATAGATCCGGCCCACCTGCGTCTTGGCGACCTTCGCTTTAGAGACCCATGAAATGGCTGGCGATTCCGCCAGCATCAGTCCAGGCGTGGAGCACCCAGCCGGGCTGTTCGGCGGTCTTGGGTGCGATCTGCTGACCGGCATCCATGGCCAGGCCGTAGGTCCAGGAACTCGACGGCGCCACAATAACCGGAGCGTGAGCAGCTTGGCCGAAGGCGACCCGGTGGTGATGTCCGCAGACGACGCGGAGCACCTGGCGGTGCCGCGCCAAAACCGTCGCGAACTCCTCGGCATCTAAAAGGCCGATCTTATCGAACAGCAGGTCGTGAGTGAGAAACGGCGGGTGGTGCAACGCTACGATCGTCGGCTTGCCTCGCTCTGCGGACAGCGCCGATTCAAGCCATTCCGCGCCCGAACGGCGCAACAATCCGTGCGTTTGGCCCGGTACGACATCGTCAAGCGCCACGATGCGGACAGGAAAGTCCTCGATCGTAAAGTGCAGCGCGCCCTCGCGCGGCAAATAGGCATGATGCGGAAAGAAACGTCGCAGCAAGGCGCGGTCGTCGTGATTGCCGGGCATGAGATAGAGCGGCGCCGGTGGATCGGTGAGCGCCTCGGCCAGAGCGACGTATTCGCCCTCACGCGCGTCGTTCACAAGATCGCCGGTGAGCAGGATGACGTCCGCGCCGTAATCCTTCGCCTGCGCTAGGGCGCGCTTCAGCTGCGCCGCAGCCGCGCCGCCATCGTCCGCCCGGACATGGGTGTCAGAAATCTGCGCGAGGCGGAATCGACCGCTCATGTGCTCCCTCCCCCCAAGCTT
>JADLHI010000256.1 GCA_020848895.1 Hyphomonadaceae bacterium | reverse complement strand
T
The DNA here is from genome assembly GCA_020848895.1 of Hyphomonadaceae bacterium. Taxonomy (GTDB): domain Bacteria; phylum Pseudomonadota; class Alphaproteobacteria; order Caulobacterales; family Aquidulcibacteraceae; genus Vitreimonas. The sequence continues at coordinate 4,443 of JADLHI010000256.1, read as the reverse complement.
CTGCCCGTCCGACTTCGCCGCGAAGAAACCAACCGGCGAGTCATCCAAGAACAGCTGGCGGCCGTCGTCGGGGCTTGAGCCTTGCTCGCTCGCGCCAAGCTCACGCAAGCGCCACAGCACCTGCCCGCCCGGGATCGGCCCAACGCACGCTTCGTAGCGCGTGTGCTTGCCATTGATCGCCGATGTGCCGGGCAATTCCTCGCGCCGCGTCTGCCCAAGCTGCGCCGCCTTTGACAAGCGGAACATCGGCGCCGAAAGCATCGGGTCGGCGCCGAACAAGCGGCTCATCATCGGCGGACGATCGCTCTCACCCAAGATGCCGGCAGCCTCCGCGATCTCAAGATACGAATGGTTCGCGGTCAGCGGCGAAAGCTGCGCATCGGTGATCAGCGCCGCTTCATCGAGCGCGGCCACAAACGCAAACTCATCGCGCCCGCCGAGCAGCGATGTCGCCGCGATCGCGCCACGTTCCGGGAATGCGCCGACGCGGCGGCCAACGCCGCGCGACATCCAGAAAAACAACACCAAGCCCGCGGCCGCGAGCAGGATCAACAGCACCGCGCCCGCTTGTCCAACGGCCTGTCCAGCCGTCAGCGCAACGCCCGCCGCACCGAGACCGACAGCCACGGAGAACCAGAACAGGATTTGAAGCGGATCGAGCCGCCCGCCGCTGCGCGGCGCCGGGGTTTGTGTGTGATCGGTCATGTGGCCGCCAGTTGACCCCGATTCGCCCTTGCGAGCACCGCCGCCGACTGTTGGAAACCCATCCGCCATAGGGCGTCTCCGCTCACAAACTGCTGCGCCGGCGGCCACGCCGCCGCGCCAAACGCATGATGAAGCCGATAACCTTCGCCACGGCCTCGTAATGTTCCTTCGGAATCGGCTGATCCAGCTCGGCGGTCGCGAATAAGGCGCGCGCCAGAGGCGGATCTTCCACAATCGGAATGTCGTGCTCTTCGGCCACTTCCCGAATTCGGAACGCAACCGCATCGACCCCCATCGCCACGCAAACCGGCGCCGGTGTGGATATCGGATCGTACTTCAGCGCCACCGCGTAGTGAGTCGGGTTCGTAATGATGACGCTGGCCTGCGGCACGTTCTGCATCATCCGCTGGCGCGAGCGCTGAATGCGGATCTGCCGCAGCTTGGCTTTGACCATCGGATCGCCGTCTTGCTGACGATGCTCTTCCTTGATCTCGCGCCGGCTCATCCGCATGCGCTGCATGAACGATTGGCGCGTGAACACATAATCGACCGCCGCGATCAGCGCCGATGCGCCCGCCAGCGCCATCAGCATCGCCACCACCCGGTCCTGCACATACGGAAGCAGCGCCGCCACATCGAGCAGCGGCATGTTCTCCAGCGTCGAGTCCTTCGGCCACAGCGCCCACAGCATCACGCCGCCGACGACGGCGAGCTTGGCCAGCGATTTCAGGAACGACGCAAACGCGGCCTTCCCGAACACCCGCTTGAAGCCCTCCATCGGATTGAGCTTGTCGAGCTTCGGCTGGAGCTTTTCGCCGGTGAACGTCGGCTTGTCCTGAATGTAGCGCGCCGCCACGCCCGCGCCCGCAAGCGTCAGACACATGAAGCCAAAGATCGCGAGCAGCTTCAGCCCGATCTGGCCAAGGATCGCTTCAAGCGCGCCAGGCTGCGTCGAGAACTGCTCTGGCGTTGCGAGAAAACCGATGAACGCATGCGCCATCTGCGAAGCAATCGGCCCCGCCATGAACGACACCACCGCCGTCAGCGCGATCAGCGAAAGCGCCGACCCCACTTCCGGCGTGTAGATGATGTCGCCCTTCTCGCGCGCCTGCTCAAGTTTTCGCGGTGTTGGCTCTTCTGTCTTGTCGTCGTCATCAGCCGCCATGGGTTAGCGCTCCCACTTTGCGAACTGAGAACTGCCACGCTTCCCGGACGCGGCCCCGGCCTTAAGCCGGGGTGCGAGCCGGGACCCAAGGGCCGCTAGCTGAGCGCTGGCCCCTAGGTCCCGGTTCTTCGCGCTGCGCGCTACGACCGGGAAACGTGCGGAGGAATGCGCGCTGATCATCGCAGCCAAGTTGCGTAGCGCTCGAGGCTGTCGAGCCAGATCAGCATGCCGGTCGACAGACCGAGCGCGAGCACGACGAGCCCGCCCATGATCTGCAGCGGCAAGGCGACGAAGAACACCTGAATTTGCGGGATCAGGCGCGAAAGCACGCCCATGCCGACGCGAAACAGCATGCCCGCGACAAGCAGCGGCACCGCCATCTGAAAACCCACTCGGAACGATGTCGCCGTTGCTTCCAGAGCAAGCTGCGCCGCATCGCCAACTGGAGGCTGCCCGCCGATCGAGATCACCTCGTACGAGCCAGCGACGCCTTGCAGAAACATGTGATGAAGGCCGGTGGTGAAAATGAGCGCCACGCCCATCACGCCGAGAAACACCGCAACCAATTGTCCCGAACCCGTCGCCGTCGGGTCCGCGGTCTGCGCGAACGAGATTCCCATCTCCATGCCGACAATCTGCCCGGCCGTCGCCAGAGCCGAGACCAACATCCGCGCCGCGCCGCCGAGCAGCACGCCGATCAGCACTTCGGCGCCAACCTGAAACGCCATCCCCATCGCGGAGTCCGCCGGCGGCGGCACATTGCTCGCCAGCGCCGGTCCAAGCGCAATCGCGACCGCCAGCGCGAACGCCAAACGGATGCGCCCCGGCACCGAAGGTTCGCCGAAGCCCGGCAGCAGCATGATCATGCCGCCGATGCGCCCAAACAGCAGCGCGGTCGACCAGATTTCGACGCCGTAGAGCGTGAGATTCATGTGTCGCGCTCCGCGCGACAGGCAATGGGCAGTCGGCAGTCGGCAGTAGGATGCGATGCCCGCGAGCGGCGCGATCCCCTACTGCCTACTGCCGATTGCCGACTGCCGCTCTTCATCAGAACGCCGCGATGCGTTCGAAGATTTGATTGGTGAAGCCGCCTAGGAGGCCGCCCATGATCGGCAGAAAGAGCAGGATGGCGAAGAAGATCGCCAGGATCTTCGGCACAAACACCAAGGTCTGCTCTTGGATCTGAGTCAGCGTCTGCAGCAGCGAGACGACGAGACCCACCACCAGCCCCACAATCATGGGGCCTGCGGCGACCAGCACAGTGATCCAGATTGCATCGCGACCAAAGTCGAGAACTTCCGCGCCAGACATCCCTGGGCCTCCGCCAGGTCGGCAAATTCTGCCGCCCTCCACCGAGAGGTCGGCCTGACGTGGTTAATGCGAGGTTTCAGAGTGCGTTACGTCTACGCAAACCCTCACTGTGTGAATTTCCGCACATGTAAGTGTGTTTGCGCGGCCACACCGAAACTGAGTTTGCGCGGAGGGCGTCCAAAATACCGATTCCGCCTCATCTTGGATTCAAGCGTGCATGGAACGATGGGATCGTTTCGAACGTAGAACGCGCCAAGGAAACGTGCTGCAGGGGGCTGCGAATGCTGAATGCGATTGCCAACTTCTTCAGGGGCCTGTTCGGCCGCAAGGCCGACAATTTCAAAGACCTCCTTATCGCCGATCTCGGCATCGAGCGCTAAGGCGCTCGAACGCGACCTAGTCGAATGCTATCCGCCCGGCGGCGCGCCGGCGTTGAAGCTTTCTATGAGGCTGCCCGCTACCAAGCGCCAGCCATCGACCAGCACGAAGAAGATCAGCTTAAACGGCAAGCTCACCGTTACCGGCGGCATCATCATCATGCCCATCGCCATGAGCAGTGACGCGACCACGAGGTCGATGATCACGAACGGTATGAACAGCATGAAGCCGATCTCGAACGAGCGCCGCAGCTCCGAAATCATGAAGGCCGGCGCCATGATCCGCAGCGGCGTCTCCTCCACGCTTGCCGGCGGGGCCTCCAAGCGCGCCATGTCGATGAAGAGCGCCAGATCGTCATCGCGGGTTTGGCTGGCCATGAAGGTCTTGAGCGGCGCGACGATGCGCGGAAACGCTTCGTCGAGCGGCATCTCTTCCTGCATTACCGGCCCAATTCCGGCCTGATACGCCTCATTCCAGACCGGCTGCATCACGAACGCCGTCAAGAACAGCGACAACGAGATGATCACCACGTTCGGCGGGGCTTGCTGAAGCCCGATCGCCGTCCGCAACAGCGAGAGCACCACCACGATGCGCACGAAGCTCGTCGTCATGATGATGATCGAGGGCGCGAGCGAGAGAACCGTGATCAACGCCGCGAGTTGCATCACGCGCGCCGTCAACCCATCGCCAGTGCCGAGGTTCACCGAAAGCGTTGGGTTGGTCGCCGCGGCATAGGCCACGCCCGCGCCGATCGACATCGAGAGCGCCAGCGACATGCCAAGGATGATCGTCACCTTCGCCCAGCCGCCTTCCCAGAACGGCTTCGTGGGACTTTTGCGATCACGGCTCACGTCGTCGTCTCCCCCACCGGCGTTTCCACGACG
>JADLHI010000255.1 GCA_020848895.1 Hyphomonadaceae bacterium | reverse complement strand
ACGGTCGACGATTGCGCCGCCGAAATCTCGCGCGCTTGCCCTGGCGAACTCAACGGGCGAAGCGCCCATCAAGTGGCGGCGGCGCTCCACGCGGATCATCTGCCGATCTTCCGCGCCATGGGATTGATCCTGACGTCGGAAACTTAACGCCGGCCGCGCTTCGTGTTACGCATCGCCTGCGAGGAGGCGCGCATGCTCGGATCAGCCACTGTCACGGCGCTCGTTGGCACAATGAAGCCCGAGATCGCCAAAACATTCTACGGCGACACGCTGGGTCTCAAATTCATCAGCGAAGATAATTACGCCATGGTCTTCGAGGGCAAGAACGCGCGCGTGCGTGTCTCGCGCGTGCCCGGGGTAACGCCTGCTGCTTACGCGGTGCTCGCGTTTCAGGTCGATGACATCGAAAAGACCGTCGATGGCCTCACCGCGAAAGGCGTCGTCTTCGCGCGCTTCGGTTTCTTCGTGCAGGACGCCAAGGGGATCTGGACCGCGCCTGATGGCGCCAAGGTCGCCTGGTTTCACGATCCCGATCTGAACATGCTCTCGGTCGTGCAGCACGTATGATTCTGCGCGCCGCGACGCTTGACGATCTCGACTTCATCATGCGCACCGAGCGCCTGCCGGGCTACGAACGCACAATTGGCCAATGGAGCGCCGCCGAACACAGCCAGGAGCTGTCGAAGCCTGGCAGCCGATATCTCGTTGCGATGGAAGCGCACGAGGCTGTTGCGTTCGCAATCCTGCAGACGCTCGATGATCCGGGCGGCAACATCTATCTGAAGCGCATCGCTGTGGTCCGCCAAGGCGGGGGCATTGGCACGTCCGCCGTGCTCTTGTTGCAGGACTGGGTGTTCGCACTGCCGAATGCGCACCGTTTTCATCTGCACTTTTCCGCACTCAATGAGCCCGGCCGGCGCCTCTATGCGCGGACCGGCTTTCAGCCCGAAGGGATTGAACGGGAAGTGTATAAGCTGGCGGACGGCGCCCGCGTCGATAGCGTCCGGGTGTCCATCCTGAGGGCGGAATGGGAGAAATCCCGGGGCGTGTGACGGTTAGCCCCTTGGCGGCCCGCGGCCGGATCAGCTAAAGCCTGCAAAAGTTTCGATTCCGGGGAAGTTCATGGCCGCGCTCATTGCCATCGGCATTTTCATTCTGGCGATCTTCGTGCTGAACACGATCGAGTTCGGCCGTCCGGACTAAGTGCGTTTGAGCAGCGCGCCTACATATTGCGCGCCGCTGATCAGCGCCAACACCGCCGCGGACCAAATCAGGATGCGCGCGGCCCAATCCAGACCGAGCATGACGCTGAGCGGCGCTGAAAGCAGCACCGCCGTTTGAAACGCGAGATAGGCGCCGACGCCCGCCATCTCCGCCGCTGCTTTCCATTTTCCAAGCTGGCTCACAGGCAGCGTCTTGCCCTGTGCCGAAATGCCCTCGCGCAAGCCGGCGACGGCAACGTCGCGTCCAAGAATGACCACCGCCGCCGCCACCAGCGCCATCGGCAGCGATGCATAAGCAAGCGCGACCAGCACGCAGGTGATCAGCACTTTGTCGGCAGAGTGATCGAGCGCTGCGCCCAGCGGCGTCACCGCGTTCCACTTCCGCGCCAGATAGCCATCAAGCCAATCGGTCAAAGCCGCGAGCACGAACAAGATCAGCGCCAGCGCGTAGATGAGGCCAGCGATCTGCGCATCAACATGCAGCAGCGAGGCGGCCCACAGCACCAAAGCCGCAACCGCCGGTCCCATCGCGATGCGAAACACCGTGAGCAGAGTCGGGAGTGACTTCATCTTCCCCTCCCCGCGAGGGGAGGGGGCAGGGGGTGGGGCGAAGCGCGGCGCATGAAGTTGAGCGATCGGCGCAAGACGATTGGAGGCAGAGCATCACCCCACCCCCAACCCCCTCCTCTCAAGAGGAGGGGGCTTTCAGCGTTTGTCGTGGAAGAAGTCATAGATGCGTTTCGCCAGTTCCTTGTTGACGCCTTCCACCGCTTCCAGCTCCGCCAGCGCCGCGCGTGAGACGCCGCGCGCCGAGCCGAAGCGATCCAGCAAAGCGCGTTTGCGAGCCGGGCCAATGCCGCCGATTTCATCGAGCGGATTTTTGGTGAGTCCAGCGCTGCGTTTGCCGCGATGAGCGCCGATGGCGAAGCGGTGCGCCTCGTCTCGGAGCCGCTGCAGGTAGTAAAGAACTGGGCTCTTCTCGTCGAGCCGGAACGCCGGCTTGCCTGGAATGAAGAAGCGCTCGCGCCCCGCATCGCGGTCGACGCCCTTGGCGATGCCGGCGATGGTGATGCGGTTCTTCAAGCCAAGCTCATCCAGCGCTTCCAGCGCCGCATTAAGCTGCCCATCGCCGCCATCGATCAACACAAGGTCAGGCCAGGCGCCGAATTTTGAATCACGCTCAGTTTCGTCGTGCTCCTTCGAAAAATCGACGCCGCCGTCTGCAAGTGCACCCCCGCCGCCCTTTGCTCCCCCGTTTACGGGGGAGCTGTCAGCGAAGCTGACTGAGGGGGTGGTGTTGGCGCCGTCTTCCGCCGCCTGAGCCTGTTGCGCCCCCTCCGTCGCCTGCGGCGACACCTCCCCCGCGTGCGGGGGAGGAAAGTCGGCGGTGTTTTCCTCCCGCTCTTGCAACATCCGCGCGAACCTCCGCCGGATCATCGCTTTCATCATCGCGAAGTCGTCGCCCTGGAACTCCTCCGCCTTCATGTTGAACTTGCGGTACTGGTTCTTGGTGAAGCCTTCAGGCCCGGCGACGATCATCGCGCCCAGCGCATTCGTGCCCTGAATATGGCTGTTGTCGTAAACCTCAATCCGCTCCGGCCGCTGCGACAGCCCAAACACTTCCGCGACGCCATCGAGCAGCTTCGCAACACTGCCCGTTTCCGCCATGCGCCGTCCAAGCGCTTCGCGCGCATTCAACAACACCGCATCTACGATCTCGCGCTTCTCGCCGCGCTCCGGCTTGCGGATTTCAACCTTGCACGCCGCGCGTATGCACAGCGCTTCCTCCAGTAGCTCTCGATCCGTTGGCTCGATATTACTGAGGATCAATTTCGGCGGTTCGCGATCGTCATAGAACTGCGCGATGAAGGCGCCCAGAATGTCCTCTGGCGTCTCTTCGCCGCCGTGGCGTGGAAAATAAGCGCGATTGCCCCAGTTCTGACCGGCGCGGAAGAAGAACACCTGAATACAGGACTGCCCGCCTTCGACATGAAGTGCGAATACATCCGCTTCATCGAACGTGTGCGGGTTGATGCCCTGTGAAGCCCGTACGCTTGCCAGCGCCCGAATGCGATTGCGCAGCCGCGCCGCCTGTTCGAACTCTAGCTTTTCCGCCGACTCCCGCATCTCAACCGCGAGCCGATCCTGCAGCTCCACCGACCGGCCTTCGAGGAAATCCATCGAGTCCTTCACCAGCGCGGCATACTCAGCCTCGTTCACTAGCCCCGTGCACGGCGCCGAGCAGCGTTTGATCTGGTAGAGCATGCATGGCCGCGTACGGCCGCTGAACGTCGAATCCGAGCACGAGCGCAGCAGAAACGCTTTCTGCAGCGTGTTGAGCGTGCGGTTCACGGCGCCGGCGCTAGCGAAGGGGCCGTAAAACTTGCCTTTGAAACTCTTGGCGCCGCGATGCTTCTGCAACACCGGCGTCGCGTGGTCGGTGCGAATGGCGATGAACGGGAAGCTTTTATCGTCCCGCATCAGCACGTTGTAGCGCGGCCGCAGTCGCTTGATCATGTTCGTCTCAAGCAACAGCGCTTCCGTCTCTGTCGCCGTGACGATCACTTCCATCGACACTGTCTGATGGATCATCCGGTAGATCGCGTTGGTGTGACCGCGCCCTTGCGCGTATTGGCCGACGCGGTTCTTCAGGCTCTTGGCTTTGCCGACATAGAGCACCTCGCCATCGGCCCCGATCATCCGGTAGACGCCGGGCTTCATTGGCAGCCGCTTCCAGGTATCGCGGATCGCCTCGATGCCTTTCAGGGCAGGCGTCGGGGCATCTTCCGCGGGCAGGTGCTCCAGCGGAGGCGTGATGGGTTTGTCAGCGCCGCTCATCGAGTCGTCAGTGTATCGCCACAAATGGGGATCGAGACCGCCGAATTCCCGCGCTGACCGTCATTCCGGGATGCGCGCTAGCGCAGACCCGGAACCCAGGGGGCGCAGGGCGCGTAATTGGCCCCTGGGTTCCGGGTTCAATGCTTCCGCCTTCGCTCTTCGAGCTTCGGCGGACGGGTCGCATAGCCCCGGAATGACGAAAGCTCCTGCGGCCCCGCGCCCCCTGGACGGGGAGGGCGGCTGCCGCCACGGTATCCACATGAAAAACCTCAACCGTATCGAGGCGCCGGCGGACACCCGCTTTGACGCGCTTGATCCAGACGACTGCGAGACGATGCTCGACGTCCGCGCCGGCGTCGATGAAATCGACCGCATGCTGGTCGCGCTCATCACCCGCCGCCAGGGCTACATGCACGCCGCCGCTCGCATAAAGCCCAGCCGCGACGTGGTGCGCGACGAAGCCCGCATCAACCAAGTCCTGTCCAACGTAAGAGCCGAAGCCGAGCGCACCGGCCTGTCCTGGGCCATCGCCGAGCCGGTCTGGCGCGAGATGATGGAACGCTGCATCGCCCATGAATTTGATGTCTGGGACGCCACACGGGTCTAAGCATCTGCAACAGCGGGCTGACGGCTAAGCTTTCACTGTGTTAACCCAGTCCCGCTGGGAGGGCGTCGTCCGGGTTGGGTGATGACGCACAAAATCTATGCGGGGGTTCGCGCTAGGCGCGAGGCGAAGCTGCGCCATGCAAGCATGCATGGCGTTTCGTGGCGCGTGTTCCATGCAGATGATAGGTCCATGAGCTTCCGCGCGAGGGCTGGCGCATGAGATGGTTTCTTGGATTGCTGTTGGTGATTGCGCTCGTTCTGGGCGCACTCTTTGCCGTCGGCACGTTTTTGCTTCCGAACACGCTTGAAGTGACGCGCACCGTCACTGTCGAACGCCCGCGCGCCGCCGTGTTCGCCATGGTGAACGACCTCCGGATCGCGAAGGAATGGTCGCCTTACTACGCCCGCGATCCAGACGCCGAATACAGCTTCTCCGACGAACCCGGCGAAGGCCAAACCATGCGCTGGGTGTCGGATGTGCGCGAAGTCGGCTCTGGCCGGATGTCGATCGTGAACTCCGTTCCCAACGAGGAGGTGCAGAGCATCCTCGAAATGGGTGAACGCGCGACACTGAACGCCGACATGCTGCTGCGCGCGGTTGACGGCGGCACCGCGGTCGGATGGACGGTGACCGCTGAATGCGGCGCCGGCTGGATCAACGTGCCGTGCCGCTACATGAACCTCATTCTGCGCGGCGTCATCCAGAAGGAGCTGGATAGCGGTCTGGGCCGGTTGAAGACGCTGGCTGAGCAGCTTCCGAACGTGAACTTCGAAACGCTCAATCCGCAATTCGATGCCATCGAAGCACAGCCTTACGTTTATTCAGTCATCGAGACGCCGGCGAACAATCCCGAAGAACTTGAGCGCGCCGAAGGACAAGGCCTGGATCAGGTGCGGCGGTTCATGGGCGAGTACAATCTCACCGCCGCCGGCCCACTGACGCGGGTTATCACCGAGCAAACCGACGATCGCATGACGTATCGGGTAGGGTATCCCTATTCAGGTCCGCGCCCACTTTCGGTAGTCGGCGTGCAGGTGGGTGAAACGCCGGCCGGGCAAGTCATGCACGTGCTGGTCGAGGGCGATCGAAACCAGATTGGCGCCGCGCAGGCTCAAATGGAGGCGTATCTCCAGGCCCATCGGATCGCCAAGCGGGAAGACTCGAGACCTTGGTACCGAGCCTATCCCTCGGAAGGTGGCGCGCCGCGCGTTGAGATATTCATGCCGCTCCAGTGAGCGAGGGATGAGGGACAAAGCAAAAGGCCCGCGGGAGCGATCCCGCGGGCCTTCGCATTTGAGAGTTCAGACGAGTTAGTCGTTGATCTTCAGGTTCACGGCCTTCGGACCTTTGCCCTTAGTGTCGGGCAGGGTCTGGAAGTTGACCTTCTGGCCTTCGACCAATTGCGTGAGGCCAGCGCGCTCAACAGCGCTGACGTGGACGAACACGTCCGCGCCGCCGCCGTCCGGCGTAATGAAGCCAAAGCCGCGCGCGCCGTTGAAGAACTTCACGACGCCATCCTGCGGATCGCCCAACGGTGCGCGCGGGGGACGATCGCCGCCGCCGAAACCGCCGCCGCCTTCACGCGGGCCGCGGAAGCCGCCGCCGCCACCGCCACCGCCGCGGAAACCACCGCCACCGCCGCCGCCACCGTAGCCGCCGCCACCACCGCCGCCGCGATAGCCACCGCCACCGCCGCCACGATCACCGCCGCCGCCACCGAAGCCGCCGCCGCCGCCGCGATATCCGCCGCCGCCGTAGCCACCGCCACCACCGCCGCGGTCACCACCGCCGCCGCCGCGATCGCCACCGCCGCCGCCGCCACCGTCGCCGCCGCCGCCACCACCGCCGCGATAGCCGCCGCCACCGCCGCCGCGATCACCACCGCCGCCGCCGCCGCCGAAGCCGCCGGTGTCGCCGCCGCCAAACTCTTGATGATCGCGCTCGCGTCCGCGGCCGCCGCGCTTGTCTTTCTTCCGGTCGTTGTTGTCGTCGTCACCGCCGAAATCGTCGTCGAAACTCATTCCAATTGTCCTGATTAAAGGCCGAGGCGCGCGCCATCGGCCGCGCGCACGCTCATGCGTACGCACGTCACCGCGAATTTCTGCTTTGTTGGGGAAATAAACTTTTGCCGCACTCTGCGGAACTTCGCACCACCGCCGGTCAACACGACCGGCTCTTCACAAAGCGCTTATGCGCGCGGGGGTTCCGCCGCGCAAGCGCCAAGTCTTGGGTTTACGCGGGATTCATGTCGTTTTGAGGGGCTGTGACGCCAGCGCGACGTTCTTGTGCCGCGATGATGCGCGAGACGACCCAGGCGCCGAAGAGCTTCGACGCGATGCCGGTCAAAATCGTCCCCCAGGCGAAAATGCCGGGCACGACCATCGAGGCAAGCCCGATGAAGACCACCTGATCGAGCGGCGCCGACGCGGCGCTCGACAGCATGATGCGCTGCGACAAAGGCCGCTTTGAGAACGTATAGACGGCCCAATCGACCGTCTCGCTGATCAGGAAGGCAAGGCCGCTCGCGACCACCACGGTGATCCAAGAGGTGAGGCTCGACAGCAGCAGGCCGGCGATCATCGCGCCCCAGATCCAATGCTCGATCTCGCGCTGCGCCAGGTCGCGCACCACCAGCACCAAGCCCGTCACAATCGCCAGCGGCTGAAATTGTCCCCCGCCTAGCGCGACTGGGATGGCTGCGGTTGGCACCGCCGCGAACGACCAATTGATCACCGGCACCAGCGCCACATAGATCACGGTCCACGCGCGCTCCCATGTCGCCATGCCGAAAAACGCCAGCACCAACACGACGTAGAAGATTGTCGCGGCGCCATCTTCGGCGAAGGCCAGTTGCCAGTTGAGCAAAAAGAGGCCGGTCAGCACAACGAGCGCGCCAGCCGTCCAAGCCTTGCGCAGCGCCAGCGCGATCGCGGCGCACGCCGCGGCGCAGATCGGCAATGCGATCTGCGGCTGCTGAAGAAACGCGAAGGTCTCCGCCGGCGTCACTTAGCTAACAGCCTCCTGGCTCGATCTAGGTCTCCGATGACCCACCGTGACGATGGTAACAGTCGCACGTCAAGCGCTCACCTATCTTGGGATCATCGCGATGGCGCGATTGACAGCAGTTCAAACAAGGGAGCACCACATGACCAAGTTCTATTGCCTGATCGCGGCGGCGGCAGTGTTGTTTCCCGTCGCGATGGCGACCATGAACCAAGCCGCGATGATCGTCGCTTGATGCGCGACGCTCGTGGCAAGGGGGAAGGGCGCGGAGCGATCCGCGCCCTTTTAATTACACCACGTATGGATGTCTCACGCCTGGATCGCTCGCCGGGAAGTCCTTCGTGTTGCGAGTCACCAGGATCATTCCGCCAATTTGCGCGGAAGCCCAAACCACGGCGTCGGGTAGTTTGATCTTGTGCTCTCGCCGTAGATCAACTGCGCGATCTGCAACAGGCTGGTTCAAACCGACAACCTGAAAACTCGCAAGGAAGCTGCGCGTCGCGTCCTTGACCTCTGCTTCGGCCCCCACCATCACCTCCATCCACGTGATGATGCTGATTGCCTTGTCATTGTAGCGTCGCAATTCGGTGCGCGCAGCTGGAACGGCATTCAGGTAATCAATCAGAATGTTGGTGTCGAAGAGCGCCTTCACCATTCCGAACGAATCTTGCGTTGGTAGGTCATGCCGTCTGTCTTGCGTTTGCCCCACAGGCCGAAGGCGTTATCGCCGTGGGATTGCCTCTGAACGCCCAGATAAGCCGCGATGGCGTCGCGGATCAGAGCTGCGCGAGACCGCTTTGAGCGCGCTGCAAGCTCGTCCAATTGTTCGATCTGTTCATCTTGGATTTCGGTCAAAATTCGCATGATATCATCAATGTATATCATGGCGTCGCGAAATTCAAGACAATCGTCTAGTTCAGCACCAATCGCCAACCGCTTTGCCCTTTGGTGAGCGCATCGGCCAGAAACGGCAGCGTTTCCTT
>JADLHI010000254.1 GCA_020848895.1 Hyphomonadaceae bacterium | reverse complement strand
GCGTCACGTTTATCCCTCCCGAGATCTTCCATTCGATGAGAAGTTGGCAGACCGCGCCATCAAGTTCGCGTCCAGTAACGTGCATGCGATCAGCGATCATGTCGAGCGCTTCCGATGCAACACTGAAGCCCGGATTCGCACGTGCGTGATGTGCAACGCGGGCGTCGAGAATCTTACGACGCAGGCTTGCGTCTGGTTCTGAAATTTCGCTGACGGCAGCGCCTTTGAGTTTTGCTTTCAGCGCGTCGTCGAGCCCTTCCAATCCATCAGGACCGTGGTTGGCTGCAAGTGCAATTTGGCCGCCGCGACGTGTAAGTTCATTAATGGTGTCGAAGGCTTCTTCCTGCGTCGCGCGCTTACCGCAGATACGATGGAAGTCGTCTATGATCAGTAAGTCCGGCGCCCGAACCATTTCCTTGAAAGCTGAAGAGTCCCGCTTTTTGTGCAGAGCCGACTGAAAGCACTCAAGGAATTCTTGGCCGGTCATAAAAAGAACTTTGCGTCCACGCGCCATTGCTTCTTGCGCGGCGGCATTCAGCAAGTGCGTCTTGCCGCAACCTGGCGGCGAATGAACGAGCCACACCGGGAACGTCACGCCAACACCGGCGCCGATCATTTGCGCAACGGTATATGCGTGAAAATTGCTCGGACCCTCGGCGAAGGTTTCGAACGTGAGTTCAGGCGCACGAGCAAGCTCGGCTTTCGGCTCGCGCGCATCTTCGATACGGGCGTCAGCGAGCGCTCGAACGTCTTCTGGGATTTCGTGTTCTAGGAGAATTTGAATTTTCTGGACGCGCGGCTCGTAGACGCGCATGCGCGCGGCGAGACGATCGACCACTTGCTGGTTCAGCCGCTCTTTTGCGACGCGCGAGCCTGCCCGAAAGAGCAAGGCGCCGTTCAGTTCAGCCACCAGCCTGAGCGGGCTGATGTAAGAGCCGTAGAAATCAGCGCCGTATTCACCGACCAGCTCCTTTTGAACCAGCTCGAAGGCGCGCGCCGCCCCGACACCCGCCGTCTCCCGGCGGGCTTCTTCGCCCTGTTGTTCCATGCAGCCCCCGCTGAGAACATTATGTTTTTTACCGACCCGAAGGCGGGCATACCTCTCCCGTTCGAGCCAAAAGCTGCCTTCTGGCCCGATGCTCGCGCACCGGCGGTCACTGAGACTGTCGAACGGGCGAGCCGTGCTCGCCTGACCCGCGAAATTTGCGCCCTTCCACAGGCGCCGTCAACAACACTTTGTTTACGATTTTGCCATTTTCCACATCGAAATGACGCGGGCTTATGGAGCTGATTTATATGGGGTTTTTCGGTGCAGGCCGAAAATTCGATTTGTCCGGTTACGGACAAATATTCACCGCTTATCCGCAACTTGGTTGCGGACTCGAATTATGCGGATTCGTGAGAGGTTGGCGACAGAAAAAAGACGGCCGCCGCCGCCGATCAGGCCTTCTTGGCGCCCGAAAGCGTGGCGATGCGCTTGGAAAGACGCGAAACTTTTCGGCTCGCGAGATTCTTGTGAACTACGCCGTTGCCAGCGGCCTTCATGGTCGCGGATTCGGCGGCGCGAAGGGCTTCTTGAGCCTTTTTGACATCGCCCGACGCGATCGCTTCTTCAACTGAACGCCAGGTCGAACGCATCCGGGTGCGGCGCGCCTTGTTGACCGCCGTGCGGCGGGCAATCACGCGGGTCGCTTTCTTTGCGGACTTCGTATTCGCCATGGTTTCGGTATTTCCAGATCTTGGTTTCGGACGCGAAGCGCGGGGCTATAGCCTCGCTCAAGGCAGAGGTCAAATACTCAGCGGTTCTTAAATTCGGGGGGCCGCTTTGCAATGAAGGCCGCCATCCCCTCTTTCTGATCTTCGGTGGCGAAAAGGCTGTAAAACAGCCGCCGTTCGAGCCGCAGACCCTCGTTCAGCGGCGTCTCAAACGCCGCATTAACCGCCTCCTTGTTGGCGATCGTCGAGAGCGCGCCGAACGAGGCGATTTTCTTGGCCGCGGCCATCGTCTCTTCCATCAGCTTGTCGGCTGCGACAACGCGCGCAACCAAGCCGCCGCGCTCGGCCTCGGCGGCGTCCATCATCCGGCCGGTGAGGCATAAATCCATGGCCTTGGCCTTGCCGACGGCGCGCGTTAGCCGCTGCGAGCCGCCCCAGGCCGGCATGACGCCGAGCGTGATCTCGGGTTGGCCGAACTTCGCGGTATCGGCGGCGATAATGAAATCGCACATCATGGCGAGCTCGCAGCCGCCGCCCAGCGCATAGCCCGCAACCGCCGCAATCAAAGGCTTCCGCGTGCGCGGCACGCGCTCAAGGTTTGAGAACGGATCGCGCGCATAGAAATCTGCGAACTGGCCTTCGGCCATTTGCTTGATGTCCGCGCCGGCGGCGAAGGCTTTTTCCGAGCCGGTGATGACGATGCAGCCGACCGCGATGTCCGCCTCAAACGCGTCGAGCGCGGCGCTCACTTCGGCGATCAGCGCATCGTTCAGCGCGTTCAGCGCCTTCGGGCGATTGAGACGAATGACGCCCACGCCGCCATCGGTTTCGACAAGAATGTTCTCGTAAGTCATGGCCGCTTGCTTGCGCCGCGGCCTCGCGAAAATCAATCCGCGTTCATCGATGCGGGGCGCACGATTAGCCGCATGCTGAGATAGGTTCCGCCGTCGTGCGGCTCGATGTGGAGGATGAGCCGCTCGCGGCCGCGCAGGAATGTGAGGTCATCGTGGCGCTGCGCTGGCTCATAGGCCCAGCCGAGGGCGGAGAGGCTATCCATGTAGAAAGCGCGCACGGCTTCAGGCGACGCGGCGCCATGCGCGGACGCAATCACTAGGCTCGAGTTTTCACCCGCGGCGAAGGAAGCAAGTTGGTTCGGGCTTTCTGAAAGTCCGGTCGCGACAGGAAGATCGGGGATCGCGGCGAAGTACGCCGTCTCCCCGTACGCAGGCGCGGCGCAGATGAAAACAGCGGCAAGGACAAAGCGACTCATGTGCTCAGCATAGCTCAAATATGGAGCGCCGCCGCCGTCGCCAGCATGCTGACTTTTACAAGCTAAGGAGCGCGGCGCTCCGCGCCGCATGCGCGGCAGGAGCCGCGCGGTCCACCTGCCAACACTAGCGCCGCGCCGGCGAGGGCGGCGGCGCTCCATGATTTAGCGCTGGCATTTCGGACACCAGAACGTTGAGCGCCCACTATGCACCGCGCGTTTAATCGTACCGCCGCAATCCTTCTTTGGGCAGGTTTCGCCTTCGCGATCATACACGCGGAAGCGATGTTGGAAGCCGCCTTGCGCGCCATCGACACCGGCATAGTCGCTAAGCGTCGAGCCGCCAGCTTCGATGGCTTCTTCAAGCACGGCGCGGATCGCGTGGAAGAGCTTGTCCAAACGCTGCGCGGAGATGCGGCCTGACGGCTTCGACGGCGCGATGCCGGCGCGGTGTAGCGCTTCAACGACGTAGATGTTGCCTAGCCCCGCAACCACACGCTGGTCGAGCAACGCCGCTTTGATCGGCGCTTTTTTCTTCGCCAGCGCGCTTTTCAGATACGGTTCGTGAAAATGATTGCCGAGCGGCTCTGGCCCCATCGCCTTGAAGAACGGATGCGTTTCGAGTTCGGTTTCAGGAATGAGGTCCATGTAGCCGAAACGGCGCGGATCGTTGAACTCAAGCTTTGCGCCATCTTCCATATCGATGACGACATGCGTGTGCGTCGGATCGGTTGGCTCGGCGTAATAGAAATCGCCCGGCTGTTGCTTTGCGCCAAGGATCGACCAACGCCCGGTCATACCAAGATGCGTGATCCAGACATTGCCGTCATCGAGATGCGCCAACAGGTACTTTGCCCGCCGCTGCAATGAATCGACACGCCGTCCGCTTAACCGCGCCGCAAACCGAGCCGGAAACGGAAAGCGCAGATCGGCGCGTTTCGTACGCGCGCGCTTGATGCGCCGCCCAACCAGCGCGGGCGCCAAGCCTCGGCGCACGGTTTCAACCTCAGGCAACTCAGGCATGCGGCGAAATGTCGGAAAGCAAAGGCAAAACCATCGCCGCCCGATATAGCCCCGCCCCGGCCCCGCCGCTATGGTCCGGCCCAAGGACAAACCATGAGCGACGAGACCACGCATTTCGGGTTCCAGGACGTGCCGAAGGCCGAAAAGGCCGGGCGCGTGCGCGAAGTGTTCAGTTCGGTCGCGAGCAAATACGACCTGATGAACGACGCGATGTCGGGCGGCATGCATCGGCTCTGGAAAGACGCAGCCGCCGCGAAGCTCAATCCGCAACCCGGCGAACTCATACTGGACGTCGCCGGCGGCACTGGCGACATCGCGCGCCGCTTGAAGAAGCTCGGCGACGGCGCGGCGCAACGGCGTGGGCTGGAGCCGCCGGAAATCCACGTCATCGACATCAACACCGAGATGCTTGAGGCAGGCCGTGCGCGCGGTGAAGCGGGCCTCAACTGGCACGAGGGCGACGCCGAGAATTTACCAGTCGATGACCATGCGGCCGACGCCTACATCATCAGCTTCGGCATCCGGAACTGCACCGACATTCCGGCCGTGTTGCGCGAAGCCAAACGCGTGCTGAAGCCCGGCGGCCGGTTCTATTGCTTGGAGTTCTCGCGCCTCGCCATTGGCGGGCTTGAGCCGGTTTATGATTTCTACTCTTTTAACGCGATCCCGGCGCTGGGGAAATTACTGGCGAATGACGCGGATTCTTACCGATATCTGGTCGAATCCATCCGCCGGTTTCCGGATCAGGAAACATTTGCAGCTATGATCCGTGAGGCGGGTTTCGCACGCGTGGCCTATCGCAACATGGCCGGCGGCGTTTGCGCGCTGCATTGGGGTTGGTCGGTTTAGTGCTTTCGTTCGTCCTCGTCGTCCTCGTCCTTGGGGCGGTGGTGGCCGGTTTCGCCTCGGGCGTCTTCGGCCATATCCGGCGGCTCATGCGCGTTGCGCTGACGCTGGTGCGTTACGACGTGCTGCTGCCGGAAGAATACTACGACCAATACTCGACGCCGCTGCAGGCCGCGCATACGGCGCTTTCGGTCTTCGCAAAACGGCGGCGCGGCAAGACCGTCGGCGCACGCCTGGCGAAGGCGCTTGAACGGCTTGGCCCTGCCTATGTGAAGGTCGGCCAATTCCTGGCGACGCGCCCCGATATGATCGGCGTGCAGACCGCGCAAGAGCTTGGCCGCCTCAAGGACCGCCTGCCGCCCTTCTCGCGCACCGAAGCGCTCGACACCATCAACAAAGAACTCGGCGGCACCGAAGGCTTGTTCGCCGGCATCTCGGAAGCGATGGCCGCGGCCTCGATCGCGCAAGTGCATCAGGCGATCGTGCCACGTCACGGCGTGGTCGCGATCAAGATTTTACGCCCACGCATCGAGAAGAAGCTGGCGCGGGAAATGGGCGCTCTGCGGTTCCTGGCGTGGTGGATCGAACGCGTGTCGCCGCGCTCGCGCCGTCTAGAACCCGTGCAATTCATCGACACGGTCGCCTCGGCAATGGAGCGCGAGCTTGATTTGCGCCTCGAAGCCGGCGCCGCCGCCGAGTTTCGCGAAGTCGCGGAGAAGGACGGCTACCTCACCGTTCCGAACATCGATTGGTCACGCTCCTCGAAGCGGGTGATGACGCTCGATTGGATCGACGGCACGCCGCTCACCGACGCGAAGGCGCTCGATAGAGCCGGCGCCGACCGTACTGAACTCGCTATCGCCGTCACGCGCGGCTTCCTGGCCGCAGCGCTCGACTACGGCTTCTTCCACGCCGACATGCACGAGGGAAACCTCATGTATGGCAAGGACGGCAAGCTCTGGATTGTCGATTTCGGCATTATGGGCCGCATCGGTCACAAAGAGCGGCGCTACCTCGCCGAGATTCTCTACGGCTTCCACCGCCGCGACTACCGGCGCGTCGCTGAAGTGCACCACGAAGCCGGCTACGTGCCGGAGAAATTCACCATCGAAGAATTCGCCCAGGCGCTGCGCGCGATCGGCGAACCGATCTTCGGCAAGACAGCGGACGGCATCTCGATGAGCCGCCTGCTTCTCCAGCTCTTCGACGTCACCCATATGTTCGGCATGCATCTCAGGCCCGAACTGGTGCTGTTGCAGAAGACCATGGTGCAGGTCGAAGGCGTCGCGCGCGCGCTCGACCCGCATCACGACATGTGGGCCGCATCGCGCCCGATCGTGGAACGCTGGGTGCAGCGGGAATTGGGCGCCGAAGCTGTCGCCAAGCGCGGCATCGATGAAGTCGCGGAAGGCTTTCAAGCCCTGCGCCGCCTGCCCCAGACATTGCTCATGGTCGAAGCGGCCGCGCGCAAGGTGGCGATCGAAGCGCCGCGGGTGGAGCGCAAATGGTACGAGATGCCGGCGGTGTGGATCGCACTTCTCGGCGGCGCCATCATCGCGCTGGCGCTGACCTCGGTGAACGGCGACCGCCTTCCACGCCAACCAGCGCCCACCAGCGCGATTGAAACCCCCGCCCAGCCCGATGCGCAGCCACGCCCACGGGTCGATATCAACGCCGACTTCGCGACCCCGGCGCCCGACACGCCGGCGGGAACGGCGCCATGAAGCGGGTTCTGCTGATCATCGGCGGCGGCATCGCCGCCTATAAGAGCCTCGACCTCATCCGCAGGCTGCGCGAGCAAGGCATAGCGGTGCGTGTGGTGATGACCGAGGCGGCGCAAAAGTTCGTGACGCCGCTAGCGGCGGGCGCCATCGCCGGCGAACGCGTGTTCACCGATCTCTTCGATCAGGCGCAAGAATTCGACGTCGGCCACATCCGTCTGGCCCGTGAGTGCGATCTCGTCATCGTCGCGCCAGCGACGGCGGACTTCATGGCCAAAGCCGCGCACGGGCTTGCCAACGATCTCGCGTCCGCTGTGCTGCTGGCGACGGATAAGGCGGTGCTGATGGCGCCGGCGATGAACCCGCACATGTGGGCGAATGCGGCGACACGCCGGAATTTCGCGACCCTGCAAACGCAAGGCTTGCGTTTCGTCGGACCGAACGAAGGCGAGATGGCCGAGAGCGGCGAGCGCGGCGTTGGGCGCATGGCCGAGCCGGTCGAGATCCGCGATGCGGCGTTGGCGCTGCTGAGCGATGGCCCGCTGAAGGGCAAGCGCGCGCTGGTGACGGCCGGGCCGACGATCGAGGCGATCGATCCGGTGCGCTTTCTTTCCAATCGTTCCAGCGGCAAGCAAGGCTACGCCATCGCCTCCGCATTGGCGGAGCTTGGCGCCGACGTAACGCTTGTATCTGGGCCGACCAATCTTGCCGCACCGGCCGGCGTGAAGCGCGTCGATGTCGAAAGCGCGCGCGAGATGCTGGCGGCAAGCCAAGCGGCGCTGCCGCTGGATGTCGCTGTAATGGTGGCTGCCGTTGCCGATTGGCGCCCCGCCAAGGAAGCCAAAG
>JADLHI010000253.1 GCA_020848895.1 Hyphomonadaceae bacterium | reverse complement strand
GCGTGCTTTTCGAAGGCGCGCATGTTCGCCGACATGATGACGTCGATGAAGCCATCGCGGTTTTCGCGGGCCCAGTCGAAGCTCTTGGTGCGCGCGACATTGTCGCCATTGATCGCGGGCAGAACGTAGCGCGCGATCATTTCCAGCGAACGCTTGCAATTCTCGAAGCTGGCCCAGTTCTTTTCCAGGATCAGCAGGGTGCCGAAATCCGGCACCTTCTGTTCCAGGCGGCGGATTTGCGCGATGGCGTCGTCCGGCGTGCCGACGACCACTTCGCCGGACTCGATCAGATCCTCCAGCGTCTTGTGCGCCGGGGAGTCCTTCAGCTGCTCGGACTGGTTCTTGATATAGACTTGGAAGCGGTCATAGCCCTTCTTCGCCTGATCCATCGCTTGATCGCGCGTTTCGGCGATGTGCATTTCCGTGGCGCAGCGGATCGAGGCCGGGCTCATCACGCGGCCCTTCTTGGCGGATTCATCCACCGCGATCTTCCAGTTCGGGGTCAGCGCGTCGAAGCCCTGCATCATGGTGGAGGCGAGGCAGAGCATACCCGCATCGTATTTCGCCGCCAGCACCCCGCCATTCGGCGAGAAGGTGGAGGCGACGCAGAGTTCCATATCGCGATTGTAGGGCAGAACCTGAACGTGCGCGTCGCGCAGGTCGAACCAGTTGTCATATTTCTGCGTGACCCATTCGCCCTTCAACAGGCGGGTGATCACGGACAGGCCGACATCCAGCTTGTCGCGGGACTCGCGCGCATCCAGCGCAAGCATGTGCGCGTCGGAGACCAGAAGGCCAGGGCCGGCGCCGAAGATCGTGCGGCCGAACGTGAGGTGGTCCAGCTGCGCCATGCGGTTCGCGGTCATCAGCGGGTTATGATAAGGCAGGGAGACGACGCCGGTGCCGAGCTTGATGCGCTTGGTGCGCTGCGCGGCCGCCGCGATCATCAATTCCGGCGAGGCGCTGAGCTCAAAGCCGCCGGTGTGATGTTCGCCATACCAGTATTCTTCAAAGCCGAGTTCGTCGGCATACTGGGCGAGCTGCAGATCGCGCTCGAACGCCAAAGTCGGGCTTTCGTCCAGCGGATGGAACGGCGCGACGAACACGCCCGCCTTCAATTTTACATTGCGCATGTCGGTCTCTCCCAAATGTTATTTGAAGGCGTTCGTAGGCCCAGAAGCGGGCGCGTTCAAGGTTCATATTATACGCCATTACGAAAGTCGGGACTTCGTGTTACGAATTGTTTTTAGGCAAAAATGGGCGAACTAGGCGTCCGCCCATTTCATTCGCCTGACGCGCCTCGGATCATTGATATGCCGCGGCAAGGCGGGCTAGCTTGGGACCACATTCAAGAACGCGGCGAACGCGCCGGCCGGAGGAAATTCAGATGATTAAAGGACCAGAAGCGCTCTGCCGGAGCTACGGCGAAGCCTGCGCATCGGGCAGTGGCGAACAACTCGCCGGCCATTACGTCTATCCCTACGTGTCCTTCACATTGGGCGGCGTGCATTCCTTCCCTGATCGCGAGACGGCGAACGCCAGCTGCCAGCAGCAGGTTGATCGTTTCGAGCGCGCTGGCGTCGGCAAGGACATCCGCCTGAAGGACTTCAAGGTGGATCAGGTGTCGCCAGATTCCGCGCTCTGCCACCTCTATTGGGAAGTGCATCCAACCAACGGCACGCCGGGCTGGACCTGGATGAACATCTACGCCTATCGCCGCCGCGGCGACGAGGAAGGTTTTGAGTTCAACATCTCGGACAACGAAATCAGCGAATTGCTGAAGCGTTTCCCGAACTTCTTCTCGCTCTAAGACAGGAGCCGCGGCGTCAGTCTCCAAATATTGATGCCGCGGTTTTCGCGTCCGCGTCAGGCGGCGGCCAAGACTACATATCCAAAAAACAAAACCATTGATTGGGAGGCATTATGCAACGTCTGAAAAACAAGGTGGCCATCGTCACCGGCGCCGCGTCGGGGATCGGGCGCTCGACCGCCGAGCGCTTCGCCGACGAAGGCGCGACGGTGTTCTGCGTCGATCTCCAGGTCGGCGGCCTGGATGAAACCGTCGCATCACTGAAGGCCAAGGGCGCAACGGCGGAAGCTTTTGTGTGCGACGCCAGCAACGAAGCGGACGTGAAAGCAGCGGTCGCGAAGTGCGTCTCGTCCTTTGGCCGCATCGACGTGCTGGTCAACATGGCCGGCATTTTGCGCTTCGGGCACACGCATGAAATGTCGCTGGCGACGTTCGAGCTTGTGATGAAGGTGAACGTCAATTCGACCTTCCTGTTCTGCCGCGAAGCGCTGCCGGAACTGGTGAAGTCCAAGGGCAACATCATCAACGCCGCGTCCACGTCGGCGCTGCAGGGCCTGCCGTATGGCGCGGCCTATGGCGCATCGAAGGCGGCGTGTCTGTCGCTGACGCGCTCGATCGCCGTCGATTACGCGAAGAAGGGCGTGCGCGCCAATTGCGTGGCGCCGGGCGACGTCACCACCAATATCGCGAACAACATCACTTTCCCGGAAGACGGCGATTTCTCGATGATGCCGCGCATCTCCTCGCTGACCGGCGCCAAGGGTCCGGAAGTGATCGCGGGCGTCATCGCGATGCTGGCCTCCGAGGACGGCGCCCACATCACGGGCGAGTGTGTTCGGATTGACGGCGGCACGCTGGCGTAATGTGAGCTTGGGAGGGGCGTCGCGCTGATCCCCTCCTAATCTCCCCTTTCAAGGGGAGGAAAACCGTTGTGTTGCCTTTGAAACACTCAGCCGTTGTTTGGAGTGAAGCGCGCGCGAAATCAAAAGCGCGACGTCAT
>JADLHI010000252.1 GCA_020848895.1 Hyphomonadaceae bacterium | reverse complement strand
TTGCGCGGCCGCGTCGGCCGCGGCGACAAGCAAGGCTCGTGCGTCCTGCTCTGGAAACCGCCGCTCGGCGAAGCCGCCAAGACCCGCCTCGACGCCATCCGCCGCAACGACGACGGCTTCGCCATCGCCGAGATCGACTTCAAGCTCCGTGGCGCCGGCGATGTGCTGGGTACCCAGCAGTCGGGCCTGCCGCCGTTCCGTCTGGTCTCACCAGAGGCGCATGCCGACATGCTGGGCGCGGCCGATAAGGAAGCCCGCCTTGCGATCGAGCGCGAGCCGGAGCTGAAAACACAGCGCGGCGAAGCCATCCGCCTGGTGCTTGCGTTGTTTGGCTACACCGACGCCGCCGAGCTAGCGCGAAGCGGCTAGCTATTCACCCATTCCCGGGACCCATAGACACGCTTGTTTGCAGTTGGCGCGCTGAAACAGCCGCGCGCACGTGCGTCCATGCGTGTTTGTGGGCCCGGACTGAACGCTGCGCGTTTATCCGGGAATGGGATTTCGGCTTGGGCGCACAGGACACACACGTTTCGATTTGACTGGTCAACGCGCCAAGCGAAAAGGGTGCGTGTCCCGCCAATCTGCGTGTCCCGCCAATCCAATATGGACCGCCGGCGCCTCGCCGGCCTGCGCGAACCTATCCAGGTTGGAGCGCGCGGCTCCTGCCGCGCATGCGGGCGCGGAGCGCCGCGCTCCCTGCTTGCAGGCTCAGGTGCAGGCCGGCGAGGCGCCGGCGGTCCATATTGGCGCCCGGCCCCCTTGGAGAGCGTCAGCGTTTGCGCGCGCCGCAAAAATGGTGTGTGTCGTCCGCAATGATTCCGCCGATTTCCTGTTACATCCGTGCCAAGAACGAAGAGCGCCTGATTGCTGAGGTGATCAAAGCCGCGCTGCAGGTGGCGGATGAAGTCGTTGTCATCGATAGCGGCTCCACCGACAAAACCATCCCCCTCAGCGAAGCCGCCGGTGCGCGCGTCGTGCCCTCGCCATGGCTCGGCGGCGGCAAGCAAAAGCGGCTCGGCGAAGAAGCGTCCAAGCATAATTGGATGCTCGATCTCGACGCCGACGAAATCATCACGCCGGAGTTAGCCGAAGAAATCCGCGCCCTCTTCGCCGACGGCAAAGAACCGCCCTGCCCTGTTTACACGTTCGAACTGGTCACCAAGCCGCCCGTCGGCGAGCCGTGGTGGCATGCGAGCGTGGTGAAGCGCAATCGGTTCTACGATCGCCGCGTCATCCGCGCCCGCGATCATGCCGGTTGGGATCAACTCGAAATTCCGCCGGGCATGAAGGTCGGCAAGTTCAAGCACCAGATCCTGCACGTCTCGTTCACAGGCCTCGAACAGCTGCAAGACAAGTTCAACAAGACCTCATCCTCGCGCGCGAAAAACGCGAAGCTGAAATCGTTCTGGTATGTGGCGCTGCGCCTCCTGTTTGCACGGCCATTCTATTTCTTGAACCACTACGTCCGTCGCGGCCTTTGGCGCGAAGGCTGGTACGGCTTCGCCGTCGCCAACATCGCCGCCCACGGCCGCTGGCTCAAAGACGCCAAGATGCTCGAAATCTACCTGCGCCGCCGCGACGAGGTCAAAGCGCCAAGGCGCTGATCCGCCGGCCGGCGAGGTCCGTAGAGGGAACAGGCGCGAGGCGAAGGCGCTTTTATCCCCAGAGGACTATGCCTACATGCAAGCGATGCCTGAGCAGATCGTCCCTTCCGGAGAGGCGCCGCTCCGCGCCACCTCCGGCCTCGTCGCCGGCTTGAAAGCGCCGGCCAGCGCCAAAGCCGTGCTGCTGGCGCTGCTGCAGCTCAAGGGCGGTTCGGCGGCGATCGCCCTGCCTGACGGACGTGTCCTGCTGTTCGGCGATGGCGCCGGCCCACAGGTCGATTTTTGCATCCGCTCGTACCACTTCGCGCGGCGGGTGCTGAAAAATGGCGACATCGGCTTCGCCGAAGGGCTGATGGCCGGCGAATGGGAGAGCAACGATCTGTCGGCCCTGCTGACGCTGCTTGCATCGAACGTGGAGCGCTTCACCCGCCTCTTGGAAGGCGGCCCGCTCGGCAAAGCCGTGCACTGGCTGCGTCACCTTTCGAACGCCAACACAAAACGCGGCTCGCGCCGCAACATTTTGGCGCACTACGATCTCGGCAACGCGTTCTACAGCGCTTGGCTTGACGCTTCGATGACCTATTCTTCCGCCCGCTTCGATGCGCAAGTGCGCGATCTCGAAGCGGGTCAACGCGCGAAGTACAAAGCGCTCGCCGAACATCTCGATCTCAGAGCCGGCGAGCACGTGCTTGAAATCGGCTGCGGCTGGGGCGGATTTGCCGAGTTCGCTGCGCGCGAGTACGGCGCACGCGTCACCGGCATCACAATCAGCGACGAACAGTTGGCGTACGCACGCGCCCGCATGGAGAAAGCCGGCTTGACGGATCGGGTCGAAATACGCCGTCAGGACTATCGCGATGTCGAAGGTCAATTCGACAAGGTGGCGTCGATCGAGATGTTCGAGGCGGTGGGTGAAAAATACTGGCCGGCCTATTTCGCGAAGATCGCCAATGTGCTGAAGCCTGGCGGGCGCGCCGGTTTGCAGATCATCACCATCAGAGACGAGCTGTTCGACACATATCGCAAACGCGCCGACTTCATTCAGCGCTATGTCTTCCCGGGCGGCATGCTCGCCAGCGTCGAGCGGCTGAGAGAAGAAACCACGAAAGTCGGCCTGGTTTGGCGCGAAGTCGAAGCGTTCGGCCAGTCCTATGCGGACACGCTGGCCGAATGGGCCAAGCGCTTCAAAGCCAAGTGGACGGATATCCACGCGCTCGGCTTTGACGAGCGCTTCAAACAGCTCTGGCTCTTCTATCTGAGCTATTGTGAAGCCGGCTTCCGCACCGGGCGCACCGATGTGGTGCAGCTGGAACTGGCCAAACCCGCCTAACCTTACATCGCGAGCCGGTTGAAGCGGCGCGCCGGGCGGCTTAGCGTCGGCGCCATGAGCGGTTTGCCTGACGATCCCCTGGTTTCTGCGGCTTGGCTGAACGAGCGCCTCGACGCGCCTGACATCCGCGTTATCGACGCCACCTGGTTCATGCCGAACGATCCGCGTGACGCCAAGGCGCTCTACGCCGAACGCCGCATCCCAGGCGCCATCTTCTTCGACATCGACGAGCTATCCGATCTCTCAAGCGAGCTGCCGCACATGCTGCCGCCGCCGGAGAAATTTGCCTCGCGCATGAAGAAGGCCGGCGTCGGCGATGGCACACGGGTCATCATCTACGACAATCACGGCCTGATGAGCGCCGCCCGCGCCTGGTGGACGTTCCGCGTCTTCGGGCACGAAGACGTCGCTGTCCTCGACGGCGGTTTTCCGGCCTGGGAGAAGGCCGGCTACGAGATCGAAACCGGCGCGCCGCGCCCGCGGATGGAGCGCCACTTCACGCCGCGCGTGCGCAGCGATCTCGTCCGCACTCTCGCCGACGTCCAGCGCGCCATCGATGGTGGCGCCAAGACGCCAATCCTCGACGCCCGCGCCGCGCCTCGGTTCAAAGGCGAAGCGCCTGAACCGCGCGCTGGCCTGCGCTCAGGCCACATGCCAGGTGCGCTCAACGTGCCGTTCGGCGCGCTCCTCAATGCCGATGGCACAATGAAGTCAGCGGACGAACTGAAGCAGATATTCGACACCGCCGGCCTCAAGGGCAACGCCGCGCCGATCTGCAGCTGCGGCTCGGGCATTACGGCGGCCGTTATCGCGCTCGCCCTCGCCCGCACCGACAGATGGGACGCTGCTGTCTACGATGGCTCCTGGGCCGAATGGGGCGGCCATCCAGACACAAAGGTCGTCACCGGCTGAAGCTGGCGACCCCGGCGTGACTCGAACACGCAACCGTCCGCTTAGAAGGCGGATGCTCTATCCAGTTGAGCTACGGGGCCGTGGCTCAGGCTCTATCACAAGCGGCGCTCAGTGCGACCAGGGCTCGCGGCGGCGGAAGGCGAAGTTGTCGCTGTAGGCGCGGATCTGGCGCTTGGTTTCGGGTGTGTCGAGCACCTGGTGCGGAATGGCGTGCGTGCGTGCGAATGCGATGGCTTCTTCCTTCGTATCGAAACTCATGCGCACTTGGCCGTTGGTGTCGGCGCCGCTGATCCAGCCCATCAGGACGTCCGGTCTCGGCGCGCTCGCCAGCACAAATTCCAGCCGCCACTTCTTGGTGGCCGCCTTACCGGACTGCATCGCGTTCTTCGCGGGGCGGTAGATTTTCGCCAGCATGGTTCGTTCCGGACCGCC
>JADLHI010000251.1 GCA_020848895.1 Hyphomonadaceae bacterium | reverse complement strand
TACCGCGACCGGAGGCTTGCCCCTTGCAAGCGACCGCCCGCATGCGAAGACGAGGACCAATGAGCGAGAGGCCTCGTGGTGTGTTGTCGGACCGAAGACGCGGGAGAGGCGCGTGCATTCGCTGCGAGGGCCAACAGCAGAGGCGGAGTGTGAGAACTGATGCGGCGCCGCATCGGCGCCGGTTATCCGCCGGTTTGGCGCCGCCCGAATCCGCGTCGACGGCCTATAGTGGCGAAGGTCAAGGAGGCGGGAAGCGTGCTCAAGCTTGAAGTCGATGGTGCTGAGGTGAAACGCTTGCGCTCAAGCCGTGAGCGCAGCGCAACGCAGAAGGAGTTTGCGCACGAAGTGGGGATTAGTGAGCGGCGGTTGAGAGAGATTGAGAACGCAAAGGGCTTGATCGCTGTCGACGTTGTCGATCGATTAGCACGAGCTCTGAGCGTGCCGCGGACGCAACTTTGCGCTTCTGCTCCGGCGCCGGCCTCGGCGATGCCGTCAAAACCTCCTGAGAAGGATCGTTTCTTCCCGCGCCTTGACACCGGTGTTGCCGAAATGGTCGAGGATGAGGCCGTGTTGATGGACGCCGCAGCAAAGGTCCAGGTCGTCCTCTTGCAGATCAAGGTCCGGCTTACCGAAGAGACTCAAGGCTACATCACCGAACTCTATGAACTGGCTTCGAGCCTAAGCTGGAGCGGGAGCAACCGCGCGCTGCTGCAAACGGACGGCGAGCTGCCCATTCGCCGGCGGTTGCGTGAATTGCTCGTCCTTCTCAAGGGCAACGACGTTTGGGTCTATGCGACCGACAACATCAAAATGTGGCCGGAGCGCCACGAGATTCCGGCCCAGCCAGATCCGTTCAACGGCGAGATTCAGCTCATTCTGGCCGCTGGGCCGCCCGGCGAGTACGGCGAAACTTCGATCCACGTCGATATCGACGCCGGTCAGCCGCGCATGATCCGCTATTGAGAGCGAACGCGCCGGGGGGCGCGCGTTAAGACTTGATTCCAGACTCAGCCCCAATCTCACGGCCTGAGGTCTCCCTAACGCCTCGACACGCTGGAGCATCACGCATGGCGAAGAAAGCCAAGAAAGCCAAAGCCGCGCCGAAGAAGGCCGCGAAAAAGAAGAAGTAAAAGGACGTCCCCACGTCCGGAAGACGTTGCGACCGCTGCGGGTTAAATCCCGCAGCGGCGCTTCGTTTGTCCGCTCACTCGGCCGCTATGGCCAAGGGTGCAGCCGCAGCTGACATGCGCAGTGGGGAGGGAAGCCACGGACTTTGTTTGAACGTGCGCTTCGCCCGCGTCAGCACTTCTTTCTTCGGCGCTTTCTCGAGCGCGGCGCGGTCTAGCTTCGGATTAACCTCCACCAGCGCCTCGATGACCGCGTCCTTGCGGACGTGCTCGAAGTAGCTCTCGACCGAAGCCCTCCAATATTTGGTCATATCGAGTCCGGCGCGATCGCAGAGCGTCTGACCGAGTGCTTGACGTGCTTCCATCCCCGAGAGCGGCCCAGCACGCCTGAGATCGATGCCAGCGGCGATCGTCACCGCGATAAGTTCAAGCAGCATCGGCTCGTCCATCGAAGAGATGTAGCCCCAGAGCTCTTCTTGATTGACCGGCAAGCGCGAGCGCCACACCGAACCAATCTCGGCAAACTCATCCGCCGCTTTACTCTCCGCGCGCGTAATGGAGCGCGCGACGTCAATGTGATCGACAGAGATCGCCAGGCACGATGCGGATGCATCGCCCATGAAGCTTGCGGCTAGGCTGAACGTCACGAGGCGCAGTGCGAGCGCCGGGCTATCAATGATCGCGACCCGAAGGCCCAACGTCTTGTGCGCGAGCAATTCATCCAGCAACTTGGCAGGGATGGCCGGTTTCGGCGCCGCTGCGACCTCGGGCTGCTCGTCGTCCACGTCAGCGGCGCCGTGGGCTGGCGTTGTGCGCTTTCGGCGCAGCGCCCTCAGCGCCTTCACGTCTTCAACGCGCACCAGCCCACGCTCGACCTTGATGTCTCCGGAGTGGTTCAATGTCACGATCGCGCCGGCGAGGGCGACTTCGTCGTTGTCCCACTGAGCGGGCGCCAGCGCATCGATCGCCGCTTCAATCTTTTCGATCTCGGCCTCGTCTTCGGTTTCGTCGAGCGTGGCGTAGAGCCGTTCTTGCTCAGCCGTTTCGTCGTTGGTGAGATCGCGCCGGCGTTCGCGCACGCGTTCTGGAAACTGGCTCCAGGCCACGCCGTCGATCGAAATCTCGACAAACGCCCAGCCTTCAGCCTGAACTTCAGTGACGATCGGTTCGAGCTTGGCCTCGGCCAGCCGAACCAGAAGCTCACGATCGGCAAGAAAGCGCGTCTCGTCTTCGTCCGCGAAGAGATCGGACGCGACCGCGCCGCCGGCTTCGACATAGGCGTCGACGCTTACAAAGCGGGCTAGCTTGTCGGTCTCGGCGACGTGCGCCTGGGTGACGCGCGCCTTGAGCTGGTCGGGCGTGCGCTGCCATTCGGGCGTATCGAAGAAAGCTTTGTCCTGCAGCGCATGATCATCGGTGAAGGCGAGGGCGCCCAATTGGTCGAGGTCGATCTCGTCTTTCTTCAGCGCCTCGATCAGCCTCGGCGACACGCGCGCGAGGCGCAGCCGACGCGCTACATGCGTGCCGTTGACGCCAAAGCGGCCGGCGATCGCTTCCGGACCGTGACCAGCTTCAGCAAGCTGAGCAAATGCCTCGATCTCGTCGGCCGGATGCATCGGCTCTCGTTGAACGTTCTCGGCCAGCGAGGCCTCCGTCGCATCGTCAAGTGGTACGACGCGGCAGGGGATCGGCTCGTTGCCGGGAATGGTCTTCGCCTTGGCGAGTTTTCGAAGCGCCTTCAGGCGCCGGCCGCCGGCTTCTACGGAATAGCGACCCTTGTCGGCTTCCGAGACGACCAGATTCTGCAAGAGGCCATGCGCCGCGATGGACGCGGCGAGTTCATCAATGCTCATCGCAGGCTTGGTCTTGCGGACATTGCGCTGCCCTGGAACGAGCTTCGACAAAGCGATCATGGTGATGTCGGTCATTGCATCTTCTCCATCGCCCGCACGCGAGGAGCCGCGCCGGGCGATGCTCGCCCTGCACGCCGACATGCGCGGTCAAGGGCGAAGAGCGCAGCGTCCCTTGACCGCACGGAGCAGGGCGGCGTGCGACAAGAAGTGGCCCGGCGCGGTGCGCGGCGTCATCGCCGACGCCAAACGCCTTCGACAAGCTCAGAGGCGACCGGCCCCCAATAGCGGCCGTCAAAACTGTCGGCTGTGTCTCCGATCAGGAAAACTTGATCATGGAGACGCCGGCACCCTGACCAAGTCGGCAACGGGCGTCCGGCGGTGTCCACTGTTCGACGCTGCAAGGTCATCGTCTGATTGATTGTTACGCGCGCCCCAAGCGCGCAGACGACATCGCCATCCAATGCGATGACGCGTTTGAGAAACCGATCGTTCGCGTCTGTAAAGTGCCGCGCTGTGGCATAGTTCAACGCGACATCCCGCGCCCGCACGGTAACGATTGATTGCCGCACGATTGGCGAGTGCATACGCACGTAGATGCCCTGGGGCATCGACGGGCTCGCATTGTAGATGACGACGTCCGAAAGCGCCGATACGGCAACAAAGCCGATGCCGAGACACAGAGCAAAAATGAGGAAGCCGCCCAATGCGACAGCCCGCGTTGGCGCCACTAACCTGATGCGTCGCATTTAGATGTTTTTGACGCGCGGCGGCGCGGGACGCCAAACCATTCCACTTAGTCACGAGCGCGATCACCCTAAGCGGGCAGACAGGGTGCGATGAGGTTAGGCCGAGAGTGGCGACTCGCCACCCGGGATGGGGGCCGGCGCCCTCGTCGCGCGCTGCGAGAATGCGCCAAGCGCAATGCTTATAAACTTGCAATTCACTTGAAAAAGGGCGCGCTTAAGGTTCAACCTGAGCGCGCCGAGGACGGAGTAGATGTAACGATGGGCCGGCGTGAGGCCACGTTGGACTTTGTGCAAAAGTGCCGGGCGGCAGCGTCGGCAGAGGATATCGCGCGTTTTCTTTTTGCGGAGATGGAGGCGTGCGGGATCAGATATGTTGCCTGCGCCTCACATGTCGATCCACTGAAGCCCCCGACGGGCGCCGTCGCCATCGTTAACTATCCTCACCCTTGGCTGGTCTGGTTTTCCGATAAGAAGTACGCCAACCGCGATCCAATCTTCTTCGGCGCGCACAACGCTCTGCTGCCGTTCTGGTGGGAAGAGTTCGTAGTTCAATACGATCTGGCGCGCGACCAGCGCCGGATTTTGAACGAAGCCGCGGAATGCGGCTTGAGGAAGGGCCTGACTATTCCCATTCATTCGCCCGGGGCGCTGCCGGCGTCGTGTTCGCTTGTGCCTGGTCCTGACGGCATCGATCCACTGATCGTGCCAGACCTACAATTGATGGCGTTCCACGCCCACGAGGAAGCGCGGCTGCGCGCGACGGGTGAGACCCGAACGCCGGTCGTGTTGACCAAGCGCCAAAAGGAATGTTTGGCGCTTGCGGCCCGCGGCAAGAGCGATCCGTTGATCGCAGACATTCTTGGCATCAAGACCGCAACGGCCAAACATACAATTGAGCATGCGCGGGCGCGCTATGGGGTGAGCTCCCGCATCCAAGCGATCATGTTCGCTTATCTCGATGGGACACTGACCTTGTCCGATCTGGCGGACTGACTTCTCCACACCTCCTTGTGGTGCAAAGCGCGTCAATGGGCCGATCGGCCCATAGCAGAGCGCGCGCATCTGCACTCAATCTCACGGGGGTCGGTGCGGAGGACACTAGGTTCATGATCCAGATCATCACGCGCGACAATCGTCGTCTCTTTCATCACGCGCTGATGGAGATGCATCGGCAGCGCAAGCAGGTCTTCATCGACCGCATGCATTGGCGGCTGAGTGAAAGCATGGGCCTTGAGATCGACGAGTTCGATAACGAAGAGGCGATGTATTTAATCGATGTGGATGCAAACGGCGACGTGCAGCAATCGGCGCGGCTCCTGCCAACGCTCTCGCCACATCTCATGAGCGAAGTGTTCGCCAAGCTCTGCGACGATGGACCGCCGAGGTCGGCGCGCGTTTGGGAAGCATCCCGATTTTGCCCCGCGCCAACCATTGCGAAAGGCGCGCCGCGCCGCGAACTGCTGGCGCGGATGATCGCGGGCATCCTGGAGACGTCGATCCTCTTCGGCATCGAGAAGGTGAGTTTCGTGGCCGGCGCCGCGCTGGCGCCGCTTGCAGCCCAAGCGGGCTGGAACGTCTGTGCTTTGGGTCCAAAGCAGAGGATGGGGCGGGAGCGCCTCATTGCCATGCTGGCCGACGTCACCAGCGATGGCCTTGCCGCCGTACGCCAACGGGCGCGGCTAACCGGCCCTGTCACGCGCTTCGCTGATGCCGGGCTGGCGCGTGCCGCCTGAGCGCGCGCGAAACAACTCAACACTTGAAGGAAACCGTCATGCAAGTCGCCACTCCGCGCATGTCTATTCAACCGGCGCTTCATTCAGAGGCTCGTTTCACGCGGGTGTTTGAGGACTTAATGCGGGACGGCTATGTCATCTTGCCGGAAGCGATCAGTCATCTGAAATCGCGTTTGATTTGCGCCGAGGTCGCGCCGCATTTGGCCGCGACGCCGAAGTGCGTAGGCGATTTTTACGGATGGAAGACAACGCGGGTCGGAGGTCTCCTCAACAAGGCGCCTTCAACACAAGATCTTGTTCTCCATCCCGCCGTGCTTGCGATCGCGCGCGCGGCGTTGGCGCCGTCGTGTGATTGCATCCAGCTCAATCTGACGCAAGCCATTCGCGTGCACCCACAAGAGCGAGCCCAGGCGCCGCATCGCGATGAAGAGATGTGGCCCCACGAACCGAAGCTTCGCCCCTGGCTCATCAATGTGATGTGGCCGTTGACTGCTTTCACCGAAGAGAATGGCGCCACGCGCCTTTGGCCAGGCAGTCACACGGACGTGCTCGACCGCAGCATTGATCCAGCGCGGTCGATCCCCGCGGAGATGCAGCCCGGTGACGCATTGGTCTTCCTTGGCGCGCTGACGCACGGCGCCGGCGAGAACC
Source organism: Hyphomonadaceae bacterium (assembly GCA_020848895.1). Taxonomy (GTDB): domain Bacteria; phylum Pseudomonadota; class Alphaproteobacteria; order Caulobacterales; family Aquidulcibacteraceae; genus Vitreimonas. The sequence goes on along the minus strand of JADLHI010000251.1, from coordinate 1,070 downwards.
GGTCAAACGCGCCGCGTGACGGCATCATTGTCTCCTATTGTTTAGGTTGGCTGAAGCAGTACGAAAACCAGTTCTTGGCTTACCCGCCGGCCATCGCTCGGTCATTCCCAGAGCCGTTGCAGCGGCTCATCGGCTATCAGATGCATCGCCCCAACCTGGGCGGCTGGGAGGGGCGCGATCCGATCTGCGCGCTTGAGGACAGGCAGTTCTTGCCCGGACCGCACATCGACGCGCTGACTCCGGATATCGCCCGTCAACTAAAGGCTCATTATGGCGAGGACGCCTGAGACGCCAACATCCGAGCGGGCTTACCAGGAGATCAAGGCAAGGCTGATGGACGGGCGCTTTCGGCTGCGTCAGCGTCTTGACGCAACCGCGCTTGCTACGGACCTGGCCGTCTCGACAACGCCCGTGCGTGAAGCATTGCTGCGCCTCACGGCCGAACGCCTCGTGGCCTTCCGGCCTTCGCACGGGTTCAGCGCGGCGATGTGGAGCGAAAGCGGATTGCGCGATCTCTATCGATGGCGTGGTGAGCTCGCAGAGCTTGCGCTCAAGAGCGCAAGCGCATTGAGCACGCCCACAAGTGCCGTTACCCGAGACTATCCGAGCCGTACAGCGGCGCTGTTGACCGCGATGCAGCGTGGGGCCCACGGCGAGCTTGTGGCGTCAGCTCGCAACGCCGATGACAGGTTACACATGGCGCGCGTGGCGGAGCGCGAACTGTGGGCGGATGTTGAGGAAGAACTTACTCCCTTAGATGAAGCGATAGAAAAGGGCGACGTCAGCCGCTTGAAGATCGCACTCCGGCTTTACCACGATAAACGCGTAGCGGCTGCAAAGGCGATCCGCGATTGCGCGGCGTTGCTAGGACTGCCGTCGAACGGCGCCTGACGCGCTGCCAGAACCCCGCAAAATATTCACGTTAATAAACTCTCTTATCGACGCCAGTAGACGCAGCATCGCTCCTGGGCCGAGCCTCGGTCCTTCAAAGGAGCTTTGACAATGCGTGACGAAAACACGTTCGAACAAGACCCGATCGAACTGGGCGCCGTCTCCGAGCAAACGCACGG
>JADLHI010000250.1 GCA_020848895.1 Hyphomonadaceae bacterium | reverse complement strand
TCTCGCCACGCAGCAGCTTCGGCAGATCGCCGGCGCCGCCGCCGGCGTATTTCATAAAGAAACGGCGAGCCGGGCCGACGGCGTTCACCGCGGCAAGCCCCAATGTCCGCGCCGCGCGCAGGGGTTTAATGTCGTTGGAGAAGAGCTTGTCGAAGAACTCCATCCCAAGCGCCATCGTCACATTGTCGAAGCGCCGCCAACGCTGATAGCGCTCAAGGATCGACACATCGCCTGGATCGAGGCCCAGCGCCACGCCGTCAGCGATGCACTCCGCCAACGCCGCACAATCTTTCAAACCCAGATTCAGCCCCTGCCCAGCCAGCGGATGAATGCCGTGCGCGCTATCGCCGGCGAGGCACACGCGCCGATCGATCATTCGCTCCGCCATCTGCAACGACAGCGGATAGCCAAAGCGCGGCCCTTCAAGTGAAAGCTCGCCCAAGAACGTGCCGAAGCGCTTCGTCAGCTCAGCGAGAAAATCTCGCTCATTCATCTTCAGCAGCGCTTCCGCCGCCGCGCGCGGCTCGGCCCACACGATATTCGAGCGATTGCCTTTCAGCGGCAAAATCGCAAACGGCCCGTTCGGCAAGAAGAACTCATGCGCCACCGCATCGTGCGGCTTCTCATGCAGGATCGTCGCGACGATCGCCGTCACCGGATAGTCCCAACCGATGGTGCGGATGCCAACCGCGCCGCGCACGAACGAACGTCGTCCATCCGTACCAACAAGTAGCGGCGCGCGTAGCTTCCGCCCATCCGCCAGCGTCACCGTCGCGCCCGCCGGATCGCGCTCGATCGCACCCACCGACATCGGCTGGATCATCTTGATGCTCGGCCGCGCCTTCACGCCGCTATCGAGCGCCATGCGCACGTGCCGCGCTTCAAGCATGAAGCCCATGGCGTCACGGACCGCCGGCATCTTGCCGGCATCTGCCTGCCGGCTGGAAGCCGGCGCTCCAAGTTCAGCACCATCAAAATGCAGATGCAGCAGCGACGGCCCGCGCCCAAGCTTGCCGTCCGTCACCATGATCTGTTCGATCGGCTGCGCGACCTCATCGAGCTGATCGCCCAGCCCAAGCGCGCGCCACATCCGGTACGATGCAAACGCAATCGCGAACGCGCGCCCATCGAACGCCGGCGCCAAGGTGTCCGACGGCTTCGACGCATCGATCACCGCAACGGAAAGCCCCGCCTGATCCAGCGCCAAAGCCAGCGTCTGCCCTACCAGGCCGCCGCCGGAGAGGATCACGTCAGCATCAAATCCCAGAGTCTTTGGGGGTCCATTGCTCATGCCGAACGATACCTTTGCGTCAGCCCAAACGTCGATGCGGCCCGCTGGCGCGCAAGGAGAAGGCAGGGCGCCGCTTTTTTGAGCGAACCTGCTGCAGCGCACAAAGACGCGCCCCCATTGCCTTGCCGGATCGCGCAGCGCCTCGGCCAATCGGCGCTTCGATCGTTTGAGGAGCGGGGCAATGACAAAAACCAAGAGGCTATGGCGCGCGCTGCGGCTCGCAGCGTTAGCGCTCGTAGGCGCGGCGGCGCTCGGCGCGATGACGCCGGAACCAGCATACGCGCAAGAGACAAGCGCCGCCGTCGAAACCGTCGCGGCTGACGAAGGCACAGGCGAAGTCATCGCCGTTCAAGAAGCAGCCCCGGAAGCGCCCGCGCTCACGGTCGACAAGGGCGACACCGGCTGGATGCTCGTCTCCACCGTTCTCGTGCTGCTGATGATCATCCCAGGCCTTGCGCTCTTTTACGGCGGCCTAGTGCGCGCGAAGAACATGGTCTCGATCTTGAGCCAAGTCTTCGTCGTCACCGGCATCGGCATGGTGATGTGGCTGTTGGTCGGCTACTCGCTCGCCTTCACCGATGGCGGCGGCTTGAACCGCTTCGTCGGCGGCTTGAGCAAAGCTTTCCTCCACGGTGTTGACGTGACGACGATGGTGGAAACCTTCTCCGTCGGAATCGCCATTCCAGAGCTGATTTTCGTGGCTTTTCAGATGACGTTCGCCTGCATCACCGCAGCGCTCGTGCTCGGCGGCGTGGCTGAGCGCGTGAAGTTCAGCACGGTTGTGATCTTCGCGATCGTGTGGCCCGTGCTCGTCTATTATCCGATGGCGCACATGGTCTGGTGGTGGGGCGGCCCGATCATGGCGTCCGATCCCGCCAATGCCGAAGCGCTCGCTGCTGGCGCCGGCCTCATCTGGAATTTCGGCGCACTCGATTTCGCCGGCGGCACCGTCGTGCACATCAACTCAGGCGTTGCAGCACTCGTCGGCGCGCTGCTGCTCGGCTCACGCACCGGCTATCGCAAAGAACCGATGCCGCCGCACAATCTCACTTTCACGGTGATTGGCGCGGGTTTGCTGTGGGTCGGTTGGGTTGGCTTCAACGCCGGCTCGAACTTGGAGTCGAACGCCTATGCCGCGCTCGCGCTCATCAACACCTTCGTCGCCCCCGCGGGCGCCGCGCTTTCGTGGACGCTCACCGAGTGGCTCACCAAGGGCAAGCCAAGCCTGCTTGGCCTTGCTTCAGGCGCAGTCGCCGGCCTCGTCGCCGTCACGCCGGCTGCTGGTTTTGCGGGCCCTGTGGGCGCGCTCATCCTCGGCCTCGTTGTCGGCCCGATCTGCTTGTTTGCCTGCTCGGCCCTGAAGTCCTGGCTCAAATACGACGACAGTCTCGACGTTTTCGGCATCCACGGCATTGGCGGCATCGTCGGCGCCATCGGCACCGGCATCGTCGTCAACCCCGACTTCGGCGGCGCCGGCATCGTCAACTACGTCACGGGCGCCGCAGAGTATCCAGGGATCGTTGCGCAAGTGACCAAACAAGCGCTCGGCGTCGCGGTAACGATTGGCTGGTCCGCCGTCGGCTCGCTCATCTGCTGGGTGATCGCACGCGGCCTCACAGGCGGACGCGTCAGCAAAGAAGTGGAAGCTGAAGGCGTCGACTACGCAGAGCACGGCGAGGTCGCCTACCACAGCTAGCGCCAACCCATCTCTCTCAACCTTCAGAGCGCGGATCGTTTCGATCCGCGCTCTTTCTTTTTTACCAACATTAATCGGAACTTCCGCGCCGCAAATGAATGCGCCGGTAACCCCGTTCGCATCCGAATCTTCATCGCTCGTTTACCGGGAGAGCCAACATTCCACCTTCAAATTCGGCGCCTTAGCGAGCGAACAAAGTTAATGACCGACGACGCCTTCACCGAACGGGGAAGAATCCCCGCCGCGACCACTTCCGCCGCCGCGCGCCTCGCCTTGAAGCGCGCCACGCTTGCCATCGGCTGCGGCGTCATCGGCGCATATGGGCTTGGCGCCGTGCTGACCTATTCGCCGGAAGATCCCAGCCTCAACACCGCTGCTGACGGCGTGCCGCACAATTTGTTCGGCGGCCCCGGCGCGATGCTGGCTGATCTCGCCATCCAAGCACTCGGCGCCGCCGCGCCTTTGATGTTCGCTGCGATGCTTGCCGCTGGCGTGATGCGTGTGACGCGCCGCCAACTCGTCGCGCGTATCGACAAGCGCCGCATCGGCGCGGCCGCCGGCGGCATCGTGCTGCTCGCCGCCGCCGCAACCACGATCCCAACGCCGGAAGGCTGGCCGCTCGCGACCGGCTTCGGCGGCATGCTGGGCGACTCGATCGCCAGCATCATCAGCGGCCTTGCCTCCATGCCCGGCCTGCCGTTCCCGCAAGTGCTGACCGGCATCGTCTGCGCCGTCGCCGGTTTGCTGTTCGTCGGCTGGTCTTTCCAAATCCGCCCTGAGGACGTGCGCAACGCCGGCCAGGTCATGCGCCGCACCGTGCAGGGCAGCGCCAACGCCACACAACGCGCCATCGGCTACGTCTCGGAGAAGACGCGCCGTGAGCCCGAGCCTGAGGAAACGCCCTACCGCCGCGCCGCCAACGCCGCCGCCGCCGCGCGCGACGACGAAGAGGCGCCGCGTCCGCGCGCGCCGCGTCCCGCGCAACGCCCCGCGCCGCAACCGTCAGAAGCGCGTCAACGCGCGCCGGAGCAACAGCGTCCAAAGCCGCAGAAGCGCGAGCGTCAGCATGCGTCGATGGCGTTTGGCCGCGATTTCGATCTGCCGGACACCGATCTGCTCGCCGTGCCGAAGCAACGCGTCACCCAAACCGATGCGCAAACGCTGCACGCCATGTCGCGCCAGCTCGAAGGCGTGCTCGCCGATTTCGGCGTGCAAGGCGAAGTGCTTTCCGCCCGCCCCGGCCCCGTCGTCACGTTGTTCGAGTTCGAGCCCGCCGCCGGCGTGAAATCCTCACGCGTCATCGGCCTCAGCGACGACATCGCGCGCTCCATGTCCGCCACCGCCTGCCGCGTCGCCGTCATTCCTGGCCGCAACGCCATCGGCATCGAATTGCCGAACACCAAGCGCGAAACCGTGTTCCTGCGCTCGCTGCTAAACAGCTCCAGCTTTGCCGGCACCCAAGGCGATCTGCCGCTGGCGCTCGGCGAAACCATCGAAGGCGACCCGTTCGCCGCCGACCTCACCAAGATGCCTCACCTACTCATCGCCGGCACCACCGGCTCGGGCAAATCGGTCGGCATCAACGCGATGATCTTGTCGCTGCTCTACAAGCACACGCCCGACGAGTGCCGCTTCATCATGATCGACCC
>JADLHI010000249.1 GCA_020848895.1 Hyphomonadaceae bacterium | reverse complement strand
TCTTCGGTGAGGTTGCCCTTCTCGTCGATGATGGCGTTGGCCTGCGCGATCTTGTGCTTGGCCTCTTCCATCGCCGAGAGATAGACGATCTCTTTCGAAGGTTTGCCGTTCGACACCTTGCGGTACGGGCTTTCGATGAAGCCGTACTTGTTGACGCGGGCGTGCGTCGCCAGCGAGTTGATCAGGCCGATGTTCGGGCCTTCCGGCGTTTCGATCGGGCAGATGCGGCCATAGTGCGTCGGGTGCACGTCGCGGACTTCGAAGCCGGCGCGTTCACGCGTCAGGCCGCCAGGGCCGAGCGCCGAGAGACGACGCTTGTGCGTGATCTCGGAGAGCGGGTTGGTTTGGTCCATGAACTGCGAGAGCTGCGACGAACCGAAGAACTCGCGCACGGCGGCAGCCGCCGGCTTCGCGTTGATCAGATCGTGCGGCATCACGGTTTCGATGTCGACGGACGACATGCGTTCCTTGATCGCGCGCTCCATGCGCAGCAGGCCGATGCGATACTGATTTTCCATCAGTTCGCCGACCGAGCGCACACGGCGGTTGCCGAGGTTGTCGATATCATCGACTTCGCCGCGGCCATCGCGCAGATCAGTCAGCGTCTTCAGCACTTCCAGGATGTCTTCCAGGCGCAGGATGCGGACGCTGTCGTCGGTATCGAGCCCGAGGCGCATGTTCATCTTCACACGGCCGACCGCGGAAAGATCGTAGCGCTCGCCATCCGAGAACAGGCCATTGAACAACGCTTCCGCCGTTTCCGGCGTCGGCGGTTCACCCGGGCGCATGACGCGGTAGATGTCGAACAGCGCCTGTTCGCGGTTCTCGTTCTTGTCGAGCTTCAGCGTGCTGCGCACGTACGGGCCAACCGTCGCCGGATCGATGTCCAGGATCGGCAGGTCGTGAATGCCCGCTTCGATCAAAGTGGCGAGCACGTTTTCGCTGAGCGCGTCACCGGCTTCGACGTAGATCTCGCCCGTTTCCGGATTGACGATGTCTTCGGCGATGTAGCGATCGAACAGATCTTCGGAGGGGACTTGGATGTCCACGACGCCATCTTCGACCAGCTTGTTGGCGTTCCGCGCCGAGATCTTCTTGCCGGCTTCGGCGACGACCTTGCCGGTCTTCGCATCGACGAGATCGTAGGTCGGCTTCACACCGCGCCAGCGTTCGGCGCGATACTTCGTCGTCCAGCCCGCCTTCACGCGCTTGTAGATCGACGTTTGGTAGAACGTCGCGAGGATTTGCTCGCTCGACATGCCGAGCGCGTAAAGCAGCGTCGTCGCCGGCAGCTTACGTTTACGGTCGATGCGGACGAACATGATGTCCTTGGCGTCGAATTCGAAATCGAGCCACGAGCCGCGGTACGGGATCACGCGCGCGGCGAAGAGCAGCTTGCCGGAAGCGTGCGTCTTGCCCTTGTCGTGATCGAAGAACACGCCCGGCGAACGGTGCATTTGAGACACGATCACGCGCTCGGTGCCGTTCACAACGAACGTACCCTTGTCCGTCATCAGCGGAATGTCGCCGAGATAGACGTCTTGTTCCTTGATGTCCTTGACCGACTTCGCGCCCGTCTCTTCGTCCGTTTCAAAGACGATGAGGCGCAGCTTCACCTTCAAGGGAGCTGCATAGGTCATGTCGCGCTGCTGGCATTCTTCGACGTCGAACTTCGGCTCTTCGAATTCGTAGCTCACGTATTCCAGCACCGCGCGATCCGAGAAATCGCGGATTGGGAACACTGACTTGAAAACGGCCTGCAGGCCCTCTTCAATGCGCTCATAAGAGTGAGCGTCTTTTTGCAGGAATTGATCGTAGGAGCTTTTTTGCACCTCGATCAGGTTCGGCATCGAACCTGCTTCGGGAATCTTCCCGAACGACTTACGGATACGCTTCTTACCGGTGTAGGACAGAGCCATCTGTTCTTCCCAATGCGCGCTGCGCTCATGTGCGGACCCCGGCCACTAGGCCCGCCAAGCGCGGCACATGAGCCGCCTCTTCCGCCCTGGCTCCGCGCTCGAAAGCACGAACCCGACCCTTGGTTCAGACCGTCTCGGGCGGGAGAAGGTCCGGCGCATCTCTAAGTTGAGACGCGCAACAGACAGAAACAGAGGCCGTTGTCGGCCCCTGCTTCCGTCTAATGTTTGCGAGTTACTTCAGATCGACCTTCGCACCGGCCTTTTCAAGTTGGGCCTTGAACTTTTCGGCATCAGCCTTGTTCACGCCTTCCTTCACCGGCTTCGGAGCGCCTTCGACGAGGTCCTTGGCTTCCTTCAGGCCGAGACCCGTGATCGCGCGGACTTCCTTGATGACTTCGATCTTCTTGTCGCCAGCGCTGGTGAGTTGGACCGTGAACTCGGTCTTCTCGTCCGCAGCGGCGGCCGGCGCGCCCCCACCGCCAACGGCGGCGACAGCAACCGGAGCGGCGGCGCTAACGCCCCACTTTTCTTCCAGCATCTTCGAGAGCTCAGCGGCTTCGAGGACGGTCAGCGCCGAAAGGTCTTCGACGATCTTATCGAGGTTTGCCATGATACTTGTTCCTGACGTTTGTCTTTGATTTTCAATGCAATGCGGAAATGACGGTTAGGCGGCGTCTTTGGTCGCGTAAGCGTTGAGAACGCGGGCCAGCTGACCACCAGGGGCTGCCAGCACGCCGGCGATCTTGGTCGCGGGCGCCTGCACCAGGCCGATGATCTTGCCGCGCAGCTCGTCGAGCGAAGGCAACGTGGCGAGCGCCGCGATCCCAGCCTTATCGAGCAGCTGATCGCCGAACAGACCGCCCAGAATGGCGAACTGTTCCTTTTCCTTGGCGTACGCGACAGCGACCTTGGCGGCCGTAATCGGGTCAGCGGAATAAGCGATGGCCGTTGGGCCCTTGAACAGGTCAGCGGCGGACGACTTGGCCGTTCCGTCGATGGCCAGCTTCACGAGCCGGTTCTTCACGACTTTGAGCGCGCCGCCTTCTTTACGAAGGCGGGTACGCAGCACCGTCAAATCCGCAACGGTAAGTCCGGAATAGTGGCCGACGACCACCACACCAGCGCCGGCGAAAACGCCTTTCAGCGATTCCACCGTTTCGGCCTTTTGAGCGCGATCCATTGCGGTCTCCTCATTAGGCGTCCGGCCAATCCGGACGCCCTTCAGCGCGCGCGGACCAACCGGCCGGTGGTTAAAAACCCCCGAGCGGCGCGCGATCCACGCGCAGCCTGTCCCAGGAGCCGGCCTGCGGGAGACGGCTTGACAGCCACCCCCGAAAAACGTCAGCTTCTGTCTATTGCTGGCTCGAGAAAGCGTTAGCTTTCAACGATTTAAGCCACGCACAAAGAGCCCTCTCGGGCTTACCATGTGTTTGGCGCCTGCAGTCTCGGACAGGATCGACGGGGGGTTAACCCCGCCGGATCGGGGCATATGCACGCTTTATTGCAGCGCCGCAAGAGGCGCAGGCACGCTTTCCTGCTTTTGGCAAGAGCCTAGCTGCGACAGTGGTCCATGGAACACGCCGCAACGCGGGCCCAGATTCAAAATTTCGTGTTAGCCTGAACCCATGACCCGGATCGAACTGGCCATCAAGGCTCTGGAAGAACTGCCCGAACATCGCCGCGAGGAGATTGCCGACGTCATCCTAGACGTCATCGCCACATACGGGGACGACTCCGCCTTGACCGAGGAGCAGTGGGCTGAAGTTCGCCGCCGGCAGGTGCGCGGCTTCAAACAGGGCGATCCCAAACGGATCGATCAATTGCTCGAACGCCTCAAGCAAGCATGAACGTCGTCTGGGACGATGAAGCTCTGAGCGATCTCCAGTCGATTGGCGAGTTCATACGCCGCGACGGTCCGCGATCTGCGATCCGAGTGGTTGAGCACATTCGCGCCAAAGCGCTGTTGCTCGAACCATCACCGCGTCTGGGTCGCCCAAGCACGGACGGCGCGACGTACGTGCTTACGCTGAGCCGCTACCCTTACGTGCTGGTCTACGAAATCGAAGATCAAGAAGTCCGCATCCTCGCCGTCTTTCATCAAAGCCAAAATCGGCCCTAGCCTTTTGCGCCAGTTGCGATAGCGATCTCATCTTCATTGAGGAGAATCCCGATGCGCATACTCGCCTGCCTGGCCGCGGTTTTGACTTTGGGGATCGCGCCGATCGCCACCGCCCAGCAGCGCGGCGCGCCGCTGATCGAAGAATTGCCGGCGCAACCGGGCGGCGTGCGCATGGTGATGATCCGCTTTCCAACGCCGGTGCTCGGCAGCGACGCCGATCACATCTGCCGTTCGCTCAACTATGCCGGCGGCGCGCGATATTCCGATGAACCGTACAATGGCATCAGCTGGGTGATCTGCGCGACGCGGACTTAGCCGCGTCCATCGCCAACCAATTTCGCGATCGCCTCAAGATAGGCCGCGAACGCGGCGCGTCCGGCGTCCGTCATGCGCACGCGCGTCAGCGGCTTGCGGTCGATGAAGCTCTTGTCGATCGAGACATAGCCCGCCTCCTCCAGCTTGCGCAGGTGCACCGAAAGATTGCCCTGCGTGACGTCGAGCAAGGTCTTCAACTCGGTGAAATCCGCGGCGCCCGCATCGGCAAGATACGCCATGATCCCCAGGCGCACGCGCCCGTGGATCACGTCGTCCAGTTTGCCGATGTCGAACGACGCCACGAGGTCAGCCCCGCTTCGCGCCGCGCCAGATGATCCAACCGGGGATCGTCATCAACACCAACAGCGCAATCGCGAGCACCAGCACGAATGCGCCGATGTTCGACATGAGCACCCCAAGCGCAATCGTTGTCGCAAACCAGCCCGTCGCCACAAAGCCTAACCATGCGCGCCGCAGCACATTGAACGCCACGTACCAAGCCACGCCCTGGAACATGCACACAACGACCGGGTGATAGAGCCATAAGCCCGGCGCATCGTACGCTTGCGCGCCATACGCAAACACGAACGCCATCACCAGGTTCGCGATGCCAGCGCCCTGAAATACCGAGCCCAGCGCACGCGCCGCCGGCCCGCCCGTTGGCGCATTGCGATCCTTGATGATGATCATCGTCAGCACGCCGACGAAGAGCACCGTGGGGACGATGACAATTGCCAACGCGACGGGCCCTTGGTCAGGCGCGAGGCGCAACGTCTGCAGCCAGTGCAGTAGGCACTGCACACCGTAGAGCAAGCCAGCCCAGAAGAACGCTTCGCCGATCGTGGCTTGCATTCGCTCCGTGCCGCCGACGAGCGAGCGCATGTAAGCGAGATCGTCGCGCGCGCTCTCGATATCGATCGCCATCTCGCTCTCCTATTCCGCCGCCACAAGCTGCGGCGCGCCGTGCTGGGCCTTTGCCGGCTTCTGCTTCTTACCGTTGAGAATCGAGCCGATCCAAGAATAGCGCACAATGAGCTGATAGCTCGCCAGCATGATTGCGAACGCTACCGCGAGGATCAGCGGATATTTCGCAAACCACGGCCACGGATACGGCGCGACCAGCGTCTGCAACGCGATCAGGATCGGCAGGTGGACGACGTAGATCCAATACGATGCGTCAGCGAGATAACGCCGCGCCCGGCTGTGGCCGGCAAGGTGGCGCACTGCAAAGCCGATGATCGCAATCGTCCAAGACCAGGAGGCAAAGCCGTAAAGGGCGGCAAAGCCAAAAGTCGTCAGGCTTTGCTCTGGCGTCTCGATCACCGGCCCCGCGCCGCCGCCGAGGATGAGGGCGCCGGCCGTCGCGCCGGTCGCCGGCAGAACGTAGAACGCCCAACGCTTGCCCCAGCTTTCTAGGATTTCCGGCTGGCGATTGAGCAGCCAGCCAAAGCCGAACGCGAGACCGTAGGCCACGAGCGCGGCCGTGTTGGGCACAAGACCCGTATCCGGCGTCGGAATGCCGAACCACATCATCCAATTCGATTTGAAATAGAGAGCCGCCGCAACCGGGATCGCGAGCAGCAGGGGCGCGGCCGGTCCGGCAATCAGGCGCACAATCGGATCGACCAAGCGCGATCGCAGCGCGCCGTTGCGGTCGATGAGATGCACCACTGCACGCAGCAGCAACGCCGCCGCGTAGAAGATCAGCAGCACGTAAAGAAACCACAGGTGCAGCAGCGGGAACGTTTCTGCTGTCATCGGCGGCGGCGGCGGGCCTTCTGGCAGCGCGCCGCCATTGGCTTGCGCGGCGGCCCAGAGCAACGTCGCGATGAACGCCGTCAGCACCAGCGGCCAGAACATGACCAACGGTATTGCGATGCGCTTGGCGCGGTTCAGAACGAAGCGGCCAACGCCGAGCCGCTCAAGCAGCAGGCGCCCGAAAAAGCCGGCGAGCACGAAGAACACCGTCATCCGGAAGATGTGCAGCGTGAAGAAGAGCACTGAGAGTTCAGCGCTGCGCGATGCGTCCATCACGATCCACATCTGGTCGCCGGGCAGAAAGGACAGGGTGGCGTGGAAGAAGACCCCAAGCACCAGCACCCCGCCCCGCACCGCATCCAGCGCGTGATAGCGCTCACCAACCGCATTGCTCATCGCCAACTCCCTCGGCCCGAGGCTTCCCGGGCGAAGTCAGCTTATGGTTCAACTAGTTTGTTTTGTAAACTTGTCTATCATCAATTGGCGGCGTTCTGTCGATAATGCCCGTGTAGATCGGTTATTCCGCCACGCGCTGGCCTCAAGAAATGGCGTCACGCTGAGCGCCACGCGCTGCCGCTGGAGCGCCCCTCTTCGACAAGCGCAGCCTGACGCAAAGAGAGCGGAGCTACGCCGCAACCGCCGTCAGCACCACCGCGCCGCGCTTGGTCGCGACCAAGGTGTGCTCGTACTGAACCGTCGGCCGGCCGGTGTCCGCGCGCAGCGTCCACTCATCGCCGCCTTCAACGGCCCATTCCGATCCGAGCGACAAAAACGGCTCGATCGTGAACACCATGCCTTCGTGGATGCGCCGGCGCTCACTCGGATCGCGCCACGTTGGGATCGACGTCGGTTCTTCATGCAGCCCGCGGCCAACGCCGTGGCTCGCGAGATTGCGGATCAGCGAGTAGCCGTTCTTGTCTGCAAAACTATCGATCGCGCTGCCGATGTCGCTGAGCTTCGCGCCCGCGCGCACGCTGTTGATGCCTGACCACATTGCGCGCTTGCCGTCGCGCGTCAGCTTCTCAATCCGCGTCGCCACCGGCGCCATCGCAAAGCTCGCGCCGGTATCGGCGAAATAGCCGTTCAGCTCAGCCGACACATCGATATTGACCAGATCGCCCGCCTTCAACACACGCTCGCCTGGGATGCCGTGCGCGATATCGGGAAACACGGAAATGCAGGTCGCGCCCGGAAAATTGTAGGTCAGCGCCGGCGCTGGCCGCGCTCCTTCCCGCTCCAGCAATGTGCGGCCGATTTCATCCAGCTCGCGCGTCGTCATGCCTGGTTCAAGCGCCTTGCCCATGGCGTGCAACGTGTTCGCGACGATACCGCCGATCCGCTTCAGCGCTTCGAGGTCGTTGTCGTTATCGATGGTCACTCAGTTCGCCGCCGGTTTGCGAACGACGTAGACTTTCTCCGCCGCCAAGCGATGCTTCTCGTTTTCTTCCTGCGAGAAAAGAATTTCCTCGGCGACGAATCCGTGGCTCGCCAACAGCTTCGGGAAATCCAAGCCATACAAGCGCACATGCGTGCGCCCGCAAATGCGCTCGATCTCAGCCTGCGGCGTGCCCGGCGGCGGGTTCCAGGTCTCTTCCGCGCTCACGTCCAT
>JADLHI010000248.1 GCA_020848895.1 Hyphomonadaceae bacterium | reverse complement strand
TCCGCTCGGAGCGCGACAAGCAAAGCGCGCCAAATGTCGTGATCTCGATGAGCGGTTTGCCGAAACGTCCGGAAATTCCGGCAAAAGATTTCGCGGAAGCCATCCGCGTGAACCCGCTTATGAGCTTCGCCTTCGAGCCCGAACTCTTTGCGTCAGCCGAGATGGACGGCCAGATGATCTACGAAGCCGCGCCCGATTCAAAAGCCGCGCTGCAGCTGGATTTGCTCGCGTCGATGCTTACGGGCCATGAGCCAGTATCGCAGCCGGCGCCGCGAGTTGTGAAAGAAGGGGCGCCGAAGGCGGAAACGCCGCCGGTGCTCGAACTGGTAACGCCGATACCCGCGCCGCGGCGCAAGCAGCGGCCGGCGCGTACTGGTTTTGTGGCGCTGCAAGAGCCGCGCAAGGCGCGCTCCACCGGCGTCGTACGCACGGTTGCCGCGATCGCAGCCCTAACAGCGGTTGGGGTTTGGTATGTGGGCCAACACGACCTTCCGAACGCCGCCGCCGCGCACGTTGTGAACGCGTTCCGCGCGTAGAAAGCTATTCGACTTCCCAGTCGATTTCGCCGCGCACCTCCGTCGGCACCTGTTCGCACAAGGCGGCGGTGAGCTGCGCCTGCGATTTATTGCGCGGCGCGCGGAGCACGAACGTGATGCGGTTTTTGCTGAACGAACGGTCTTCGCTGATCACGCTGCAGCCGAGCGCGGCGAGCGTGGCGCGATAAGCGTCGGAAGATTCCTTCACCTTGCCCTTCGGCACTTCGTTGACCTCAAGTTCGCAGACCGGGTGGCCGTCGAACACATAGATGAGAACCCAGGCGAACACCGTCGCCATCACCGCAAAGTGCGGCAGGTTCAAACCGGAGATGAGTCCGATCAGCGTCACCATGATCAGCCGGCCGGTGTCACGCGTGGAAGCGGCATCGGTGCGAAACCGCATCAGGCCGCCGAGGCCGAAAATCACGAAGCCGACAACCATGCCGTATTCGAGCACGATCTCCCCCACCACGGCGCCGACGAGGGCGTACATGATGAGCACTTTGGGAAGCTCAGCTTCGGCGCGCGTATCGACGGTCCGCGCCGTTGTCGGGTGAAACGCGATCACGGCCCCGAGGAAGGTGGCGAGGATCAGCGCCAAAAACGATTGCGTGAGCGCGTCGGTATCGAGGAAACCGGCCCAGCCGATGGACGGCAGCTCCCGCGTCATATCGCTGAACATGTCTGGCCGCCCCCGCGAATCGTTTGCGCGATCAAGCGCTTGCCTGGCCGCGAAGCCAAGCCCGCTAGCCGTTTAGATGAACCGAACCTGAGCCGAAAAGGCCATTTTCGGCCCTCGCGTTCGCAGAACGCGGAGAATCTTGAATTGTGGCGCGCGCCCGCGCGCAAAACCGCCTCACACTTTCGTTGGACGCGCCACCGCGAACCCTTTTTTCCGCCATGCGTTTCCGGCACATGACCCACATGAACAGACGCTTTGCCCTTTTGGGCCTCTCCGCCCTTGTGCTTGCTCCGGCCGCCTACGCGCAGCAGGCGGCTCCCGCCGTGCTCGATGGCGCGGCGCGAGCCGAAGGATTGGCTCTCGCCAATCGCTCGCTGAACGCGGTTCAACGCCTGCAAGGACGCTTCTTGCAGCAATCGCCAGGCGGCGCGCGTGCAACCGGCATGTTCTATTTGCAGCGGCCGGGGCGGCTTCGCTTTCAGTACGATCCGCCGGCGACGCTGCTCATCGTTGCTGATGGAAACGTCGTTTCCATGCGCGATACAGAATTGCGCACCACTGAGCGCACGCCGATCCGCTCAACGCCGCTCAACATCATTCTTGGCCAAACCATCAATCTTGAACGCGATGCACGCGTGCTGCGCGTTTCGCGCGCTGGCCCGTGGCTGCTGATCACCGCGCGCGATCGCGCGGGCCAGACCGACGGTCAGATCACGCTGCAATTCTTCGGACCGAACGCTGAGCTGCGTTCGTGGGATGTCATCGACGCGACGGGCGCCCGCACGCGCATCTCGCTTTCAGAGATCACGCAGCCGGCGAGCTTTGATCGGACCCTCTTCCGGCTCGAAGACGTGCTTCCGAACCGTCGGCGCCCGTAACGAAATTAAGGCAAACCAAGGCAAGGAAATTAACTAACGAAACCTTGCTTTTTTCGCCTTTGTGGCGTATATACAACGTGAGCCGCCGCTCATCCCCCTGGATGGCGTCGTCCCCCCCGCTGACGGATCCAGCGCGGCGGCTTTGCCGGATCCCCTGCCGGCGAGAATGCGCCCCCTCAAGGCGCGACATGGAGGCCCGGTCGCGGACTGCGAACGGGCCTCTTTGTATTTCTAGGCCCGAGACGGCAAACACACGCTGATGCTGAAAATCGCGACCTGGAACATCAACTCCGTGCGCCTGCGCATTGGCATGGTTTGCCGCTTTCTGGCGGAAGCCAAACCCGATGTGCTGTGCTTGCAGGAGATCAAATGCCGGGACGGCGAGTTTCCGGCAAAGGCGTTCAAGGAAGCTGGCTACAAGCACATGCACGTCGTCGGCCAAAAGGGCTGGCACGGCGTTGCGATTGTTTCACGGGTGAAGCTTGAGCCGGTTGAAGCGCCCGCAATTTGTCCGAAGAAGGAAGCGCGCATTGCGGCGGCGCTGATCGACGGCGTCGAGGTGCACAATCTTTATGTGCCGGCGGGCGCGGATGTGCCGGAGCTGACGAACCCGAAGTTCGTTCACAAGCTCAACGTGCTCGACAAGATGAAGACGCTCTACAAAAAGCGCAAAGGCAAGACGCCGACCGTGCTTGTTGGCGATCTCAATGTGGCGCCGGGCGAGTTCGACGTTTGGAGCCACAAGCAATTGCTGAATGTGGTGTCGCATACGCCCGGCGAGACCGATCGCTTGAATGCGGTGCGCGATCTGGGCGGCTTCGTCGATCTGGCGCGTGCACACAAGCCCGATCCCGAGAAGCTCTTCACCTGGTGGAGCTATCGCAGCCCCGATTGGACGAAAAACAATCGCGGCCGCCGCCTCGACCATATTTGGGCGACGGATGATGTGGCTGTGACCTCACAGGCGGCGGCGTTTCACATTCATGTCCCAGTCCGCTCCTGGGAGCGGCCGAGCGACCATGTTCCCGTCGTGGCGGGCTTCAAACTCTAGAGATTTCGTCGCGCGCCGATTGAGACGGGCAATTGCGCCGCTACAGTGCGTCGCGAATAGTACGGGGATCGATCATGCAAATCTCAAGGCGCATCGTTCTTGGCGCGGGCGCTGCAAGCGCTGCTGTCTTAGCGGGTTGCGCCTCGAGTGGCGCGACAGGCGTGGGCGCGACGGCCGATCCGAGCGCGCGGCTGAATGAGGTGCTCGATCGTTCGGTCGCGAATTCGCTGCGCCGGTCGCCGGAACGCTGCACCAGCTTGGGGCTTACAGAGGAGCGCGCGGGCTATCGCTTCATCGACAAGGTGAGCGATGCGTCGAAACAAGCGGCGCGCGAGGCCCGCGATCAGACGCGCGCTTCGTTGACGGAATTGCGCGCCATCGACCGCGAATCGCTGCCGGCGCGCGACAAAGTAACCTACGACGTTGTCGCCACGGCCTGGGCGAACAATCTGGCGAGCGCTGAGTTCGAAGTCGGCGGCGGCGCGGGCGCGCCTTACGCCGTGACGCAACTCACGGGCGCATATCGTTCGATGCCCAATTTCCTGAACGAACAGCATCCGCTGCGCACGGCGGATGAGGCCGAAGGCTACGTGGCGCGCGTCAACGGCTTTGTGGGCCAGTTGGAAGCAGAGACCGGCATCATCGCCGAGGATGCCGGCGCGGGCGTTATTCCGCCCGATTTCGTGATCGATAAGGCAATTGGACAGCTGACGCGCTTTGCCGAAGGCGGCGCCAGTCAGAATTTGCTCGTGCAGTCTTTGGTGCGGCGCTTGCCAGAAGCGCAAGCGATCCCCGAAGCTTCGCGCGCGGGCTACATCAGTCGGACTGAAGCGGCGGTGCGCGACGGCGTCATTCCGGCGGTACGGAGGCAGATCGAAGCACTGCAACGGATTCGCCCGCGCGCAACGCACGACGCGGGAATTTGGCGCTTGCCGCGTGGAGCGGAAATGTATTCGGCAGCGCTGGTTTCGCGCACGACCACGAC
>JADLHI010000247.1 GCA_020848895.1 Hyphomonadaceae bacterium | reverse complement strand
GGCAGCGCCGTGGTTTCAAACGTGAGGTCCACCCAAGGGCCCTCTTCGCTGGTGTCGATCTCGTTGAAGCGATAGGCCTGGATCTCGCCTTCCTTGTAGATGCTGAGGTTCCAGGCAAAGCGTAGGTCGGGCAAATCCTGACGGAAGTTGATCTCGATCTGCGATTCGGGCCGATACGAGAAGATGCGCGGCTGATTGGTCAGCGGATCGGTGACTTCAGTGTCCCACAGATAACCCGAAATGGTCAGCCGGCCGCCTTCGATGAAGGAAACCGGGGTCGAGAAGTTGACATCGAGGCTGGTGGCTTCGCCATCGCCCAGGTTGCCAGGCGCGTCGTAGCCGGCGGCCGGAATATAGACGACGTCGGTAACGTCGCTGATCTGATGCTGCGTCAGCGTGAGGCCGAGCGCGGCGCCGCCCGGAAAGTGCAGGTCGGCGCCGAGTTCGTAGCGCCAATCGGTTTGCGGCACGAGGTCGGGATTGCCGCCGGAGATGAGCGCGTCGGCGGTGGCGGCCGCGGAGACGAAGTCGCCGAAATCGAGTTGGCTGACATCGCGATAGACGCGAAAGCGCAGCTGATTGTTGCCGGCGAACGTGCGCGTGATCTGCACCGAGGGCTTCCAGAAGGCGAGATCGACGGTCTGGTTGCTGTCGCCGGTGAAGGTCAGCGTCGAGGTTTCCCAGTTGAGGCGGGTTTCGACCGACCATTGGCTGTTCGGACGCCAGGTGTGAGACGCAAACAATTCGGCGCGCTCTTCCTCGACCAGCACGTTGGCGTTGTCGAACGAGGGCGGCGCAAACGAACCTTCGAGGTCCAAGCGCTGATCGAGCGAGTTGAACGCCGCTTCGCCGCCGAATTCGATGCGGTGATGCTCGCCCAAGGGACGCGACAGGCTGATGCGGGCGATGGATTCGCCTGCGTCCTGCTGGATGTCCTGGAAGAAATCGCCGTCGAAGGCGCCTGCGCCGGTGAGGAAGAGATCGTTTTCGTCGCTCTCGTAACGGCTGCGGTTGATGAGGCCGATGAGGCTCAGCGACCATGGACCGATGTCACGGTCGTAGTTGACGCCGAATTCGTAACCGCGGTTCTGCTCGACGTAATCCTGCAATAGCGCGTTGTCGGGATTGTCGAGCGCGTCGAAGAAGTAATAATCGTTGTCGGCGTTGAAGCGGAACGCGTTGATCTGTGCGTTGGTGCTGAACCGTCCGCCCCACAGCGGGAACGCGACGCTGCCGGTGATCGTGCCTTCGCGCATGTCGCGCGGCGAAGGCGTCTCGGCGCGGCCCGCATAGCTTTCGCCGCCCACTTCATCGAAGAAGAGCCGCCAGCCCGGCAGATCGCGATATTGCGAAAATACCGATCCAGCGATGCTGTATTCAACATTGCCATTGCGGCCGCTGTAGGAAACTTCGCCGCGTGGAGCGGGCACGCCGCGCGAAGTGAGTTCGAAACCGGCAGAGTAAACGCCGCTGCCGGCGGAGTCTGTGCGCACGACGTTGAGCAAGATCGATTGGCCGGAGGCATCGCCGGCGACGGCCGCGCCGCGCAAGACTTCCAGCCGCACGACTTGGCTTGCCGGAATGCGCGAAAGGATGCCGCCCACGCCCTGGCTCTTGGTGCTGGGACGCACGCCGTCGATCAGCACATTGCCGACCGCGCCGGAAAAGCCGCGACGCTCTTCGCCGCCGTCGAGCGAGAAGCCGGGAATTTGGCTGACCATGTCGAGCGCGGTTTGTGGATTGAATTGCGCGAACTGCGCCGCTTCGTAGATGACGCGATCCGCCGAGGTCGATGTCGGGACCACACGCTCGCTTGTGGCCGGCGCGGCCGCTGGCGGCGCTTCTTGCGCGTAGGCGACGCCGGTCAAAGCCAGCGCCGAGACCATCATACGGCCAAGCATTGCAACTCCCCTCCCGTGCGCCGTCTCCCGCGGCGTGCGGCTCCGCGCAATAGCGCCGCTGCATGTTTCAAGATGATTGCAGCATGTTTCTTGGACGCGACTAGGCCGGACTTTTTCGGGGCAAACGCAGCCGCTTGCGACGAAGCGCCGGGCGCGCGCGACGGCTGAAATGCGAGAGCGCCGCCGAGGGTGACCTCAGCGGCGCTCCGTAGTTTTGGAAGTTGAAGAAAGTTACTTCTTCTTCTTCGCCTTGGCTTTGGTTTTCGCGCCAGACTTGGCAACCTTCGCCGTCTTCTTCTTCGCAGCCATAGTATCAACCTCCCCAAACAGTGGGATGCGTAAAGTTCTGCGTCGATTCTCTAAATTGTAAATGACCGCGGACGAACTAGCCGCCGCCGACAGTCAGCCCGGTGATGTAGAGCGATGGTTGTCCAACACCGACCGGCACGCTCTGTCCGGCTTTGCCGCACGTGCCGACTCCTTCGTCGAGTTTGAGATCGTTGCCGATCATCGTCACGCGCGTGAGCGCGCTCGGACCGTCGCCGATCAGCGTCGCGCCTTTGATCGGATATTTGATCTGGCCGTCTTCGACGAAGTACGCCTCGGTGCATTGGAAGACGAACTTGCCGGAGGTGATATCGACCTGTCCGCCTCCGAAATTAACCGCGTAAACGCCGCGCTTCAGCGAACGCAGAATCTCTTCCGGGTCCTTGTCGCCCGCAGTCATGAAGGTGTTGGTCATGCGCGGCATGGGCCGATGCGCGTAGCTTTCGCGCCGGCCCGAGCCGGTCGGGGCCACGCCGGTGAGACGCGCGTTCAAGCGATCCTGCAGATAGCCTTTGAGGATGCCGTCTTCGATCAGAACGGTGCGTTGAGTTGGCGTGCCTTCGTCGTCGATCGTTAGCGAGCCGCGACGATTCTCAAGCGTGCCGTCATCCACAACTGTTACGCCTGGAGCTGCAACGCGCTGGCCGATCATGCCCGAGAACGCGCTCGTGCCTTTGCGGTTGAAGTCGCCTTCGAGGCCGTGGCCGACAGCTTCGTGCAGCAAGACGCCTGGCCAGCCTGGACCGAGGACGACGTCCATCTCGCCGGCGGGCGCAGGTTCAGCGTCGAGATTCACGAGCGCGATTCGCAGGGCTTCGTCGGCGAGAGCCTTCCAGCGCTCGGGCGCGATAAACACTTCATACGGTTCGCGCCCGCCGGCGCCGGCGGATCCGCTTTCACGGCGGCCGTCGCGCTCAACGGTGATCGAGACGTTCACGCGCACGAGCGGGCGATGGTCGGTGAGCTTGGCGCCGTCCGGGCGAAGGATGGTGAGGCCGCGCCGTGCGCCGGCCAGCGTGGCGGAGACTTGAACCACGCGCGGGTCCTTGGCCCGGCAATAGGCGTCGATTTCAGCCAGGAGGTCGGTCTTGGCCGTAAAGGAGGGCGCTTCGATCGGGTCGAAGTCGGCGTAGAGCTGCCGGTTCACCTTGGCTGGGCTGACGTCGAGGGTCCCGGAATGGCCCATCTTCACGGCGGCGGCGGCATCAGCCGCGCGCGAGACGGCCTCGGTTTCGAGAACGCTGGCGTGGCCATAGCCGGCGCGCTCGCCAGCGACGACGCGAAGGCCAAAACCCTGCGTGGCGTCGAAGGACGCTGACTTCAGGCGGCCATCGTCCCAATGAAAGCTTTCGGCCCGGGTGTCCTCGGCGAAAATCTCGCCGTCATCCGCGCCCTTGGCTGCATCGGCGAGGATGCGCGCCGCCGCATCCCAATCCATTTCCGCTGCATGCTCAGGGGTGGCGGATAGCCCATCGGCCATAATGTTCGTCTCCGGCAAAAAGTGTGCGCTCTATATAGTCTTGGAGTCGCGCCGCGCCGTAGCCGGAATGGTCGAAAACTGTAAGTTGCTGATTTTACTGGTTTGAGGTGGCGCTTTGCGAGGCCTGCAGATGCTCGCGCCGCTGGCGGGCGAAGCGTTGCAGCTCAGCATTGGCCGGACCCCAGTCTGGGTAGATTTCCAATGCGGTATTATAATCCTCATAGGCGCCGCGAATGTCCCCCAGGGCCTCTCGCGCGGCGCCTCTATTAAAGTAGGCCTTGTAGGGTTCCTGAACGCCCAGCCCCAGCGCCTCCGTAAACGACGCGATCGCCGGCCCGTAGCGGTGAAGCTGCAGCAGCGCCGCGCCCCGGTTCACATGCGCCTCTGGGTGACGGCGATCGATTTCGATCACGGCGTCGAAGTCAGCCAAAGCCAATTCGTTCTGCTGACGGCGCATATAAGTCACGCCACGATTGATCCGCAGCTGAATCTCCGCGACCTGCGTGAGGTGCCGGTAGCCCAAAGCTTCAGAGCAGCGGCCGATCGTTTCGTCAGAGGTATCGCCGCGCATCACCTGGTCGCTGCAGCGGCGTGCGTTGGGGTCGCGGCCCACGACGGTAACGGCGGTGGGGTCGCTGCGTTGCGCGGCGGCGTTGTCGGCAAAGCTGGCGAACGCGGCGAATGCCGCGAACGTCGAAATCACCAACGAGAAGCGCCTTGGAAGCCAAGCGCGGCTCATGCTAGCACCCCACCCGGTTGGAGACTTACAAACCCGCAAGGCGCGGTCGAATGCCGCGCCCGGCGAGTATAGGCGTCTGCGTCGGCGCGCGCCATACCGGCGCTGAATCTCAAGGGAGGAGAACTGCGTGAAGCGAGGGGCTTGGATCGCAAGCATCGCCGCTGGAGCGATGTCATTTGCGGGCGCTGCACACGCGACGACACCGCTGCGCGAAGGTCAGCCGACTCCGGGTGCGTTGCACCTGCAGCCGGCCGCAACGGAAGTCATGCGCGAGATCACCGCGTTTCACGATTTCCTCCTGTGGATTATTGTCGCCATCACTCTATTCGTAGCGGTGCTGCTGATGTGGGTCATGGTGCGTTACAATCGCGCCGCCAACCCGACGCCCAAGAAATTCACGCACAACATTCTGGTCGAAGTGATCTGGACTGTCGTGCCGGTTCTAATCCTCGTGGTCATCGCGTGGAAATCCTTCCCGCTGATCTACAGAGAAGAACGTATCCCTGAACAAGCTGAACTGACGCTGAAGGTCACCGGCAATTCCTGGTTCTGGAATTTCGAGTACCCTGACGCGGGCGTCGCCATCGCGGCGAACTTGCTGCCGGAAGAAGATGCGCGGGCGCAGGATCGTCCGTACCTCTTGGCGACGACTGAGCCGCTGCTCGTTCCGGTGAACACAACCGTGCGCGTGCTGATTACCTCGAACGACGTCATTCACGCGTTCGCGGTGCCGGCCTTCGGCGTGAAGGAAGATGCGATCCAGGGCCGCGTGAACGAGACGTGGTTCAATGTCGACACGCCCGGCATCTATTACGGCCAGTGCTCGGAATTGTGCGGCGTCAACCACGCTTACATGCCGATCGAAATCCACGCGGTGAGCCGCGAGGAGTTCGACGCATGGATTGCCGCGCAAGGCGGGTCGTTCGCGGCCGCCGAACCCGCAACGCCCGCGCCGGCCCCAGGCCAAACCACGACACCCGCCACTGAACAACCGGCCGCTGCGCCGTCGACCACGACGCGCTGAGGAGCAAGGGAACTATGACGCACGAAGCTGCTCACGCCGCGGATCATCACGCAGACCACCGCCCCAGCCTTTGGGACTGGAAGCGCTGGGTCTATTCGACCAACCACAAGGACATCGGCACGATGTATCTTGTGTTCGCGATCATCGCCGGGATCATCGGCGGCGCGCTTTCCGGCTTCATCCGCTGGGAATTGGCCGAGCCGGGCGTTCAGGTTTTCACCGAAGGCTCGATGCTGGCGAACATGCTCGGCATGGACTCGAACCATTCGTACAACGTCGCCGTGACCATGCACGGCCTGATCATGATCTTCTTCATGGTCATGCCCGCCATGATCGGCGGCTTCGGCAATTGGTTCGTGCCGTTGATGATCGGCGCGCCGGACATGGCGTTCCCGCGCATGAACAACATTTCGTTCTGGCTGTTGCCGGCCTCGTTCACGCTCGCGATCCTTTCCATGATCGTACCGGGCAACGGCGATTGGCACGGCTTCGGCGGCGGCTGGACGCTCTATGCGCCGCTTTCAACCTCGATGACCCACCACAATGGTCCGTCGATGGACTTGCTGATCCTCTCGCTGCACATCGCCGGCGCAAGCTCGATCCTCGGCGCCATCAACTTCATCACCACCATCTTCAACATGCGCGCGCCGGGCATGACGCTGCACCGCATGCCGCTGTTCGTGTGGTCGATCCTGGTCACGGTGTGGCTGCTCGTCCTTTCGCTGCCGGTTCTAGCCGGAGCGCTGACGATGCTTTTGACCGACCGCAATTTCGGCACGCAATTCTTCGAGCCGGCTGGCGGCGGCGACCCGGTGATGTACCAGCACTTGTTCTGGTTCTTCGGCCACCCGGAAGTTTACATTCTGATCTTGCCCGGCTTCGGCATGATCTCGCAGATCGTCTCGACGTTCTCGAAGAAGCCGGTGTTCGGGTATCTCGGCATGGCCTACGCCATGGTGGCGATCGGCGTGATCGGCTTCCTCGTGTGGGCGCACCACATGTACCCGGTCGGCATGGGCCTTGATCTCGAAGCCTATTTCATCGCCG
>JADLHI010000503.1 GCA_020848895.1 Hyphomonadaceae bacterium | reverse complement strand
TTCAACAGTAAATATTGAAAATGAATAAAATAAATTTCTTATTTCTTTATCTTATTGTTTTAAACTGTAGAAAAAAATTAATAATTTCATTTATACTCTCTTCTTTCTTTTTTTTGAAAAAATAAAATATTAAATGGGAGATGCAAAAACAAAAGAATTTATATGAAACATATCGAACTAAGAAAAATGTGCTCATTATCCAATTGAAGTCGTATTTGAATATATTCTTTCTAACAGATATCGAAATGCCAAAAGATATAGAGTAGTGAGGGGCTATTGTGAACATTATTTTCACGATCGACATAAAAAGCTTCATAAAAAATTTAATTTTTGTTATTTTTTCGAAAAAAAAGACTGACGTGTAGCGTGAAGTGTTCTCTATATGTCTATCTAAAAATCTCCTAGAAATACCTTGAGGAATTTGTTCATCCACTGTTTTGCTAGAAGCTCCGCAGTTTGTTCACGATAGCCCCACTGTGGGTTATTATGAACACGTGCTGTATAGCATGGGGCTATTATGAACACTCAGCTAAATTAGCAGTAGAAATTGTAGTTCATTCTAAATCACTTTAGTAATCATAGGAAAAAGATTAATTAGTCATTTTTTCACTAATAGATAGAGCATTGTTTAGTCTATAATCGGTAAGATTAATCAGCTTACATACTTTATTTTGAGGTAACACTAATAAAAACAATACCGAGCAATAGAAAATAATGAAAAAAAAATTCGTTCATAATTCCCCCATTGGGGCTATTATGAACAGAAGCCAGATATACGGGGTAATTATGAACGTTGTGCTAAAATAGCTACGATATCTAGATTTTATATCTGGTCACTTTCCAAGCAAATACGACATCGAATTGAAATTCATCTGCTAAAGAAATTATAGATAATATAGTTATGAATATTTGGATACCAATCGCTGTGCCGTATCGATGAATCATAAAAATTCAAGCAACAAACAATAAATCATGTCCTTTAATCAGCATATTTTTATGACTCATCCATACTGTTTTACACTGGATTTTTAATAAATAGATCAATAATTTTACATTTTAAGCTTTTATGAATTCTCAAATAGATTTAAAATCATAAAAGGTACGATAACTAACAAAAATAGAGACAAATAATAGAAAAATCCCCAAAAAAGGATGTTAAATACCATACTAATCAGCAGTATCAATAGTAATTAATCTCATTTTCTTTAAAAACTAAGAATATAACGTGCAGATACTTCATAAATGCACGAAAAAAATAGGTTACAGACCCTATCCCAGTCAAAATTATTTTAATTAGAATATAGCATATATTGGTAACAGTGGATACTGTCTTATGACTACTGATTTAAATTGATTAGCAGTCCTATGTCTAGATCGCAATTTAGAAATCTCAGCTTCATA
>JADLHI010000246.1 GCA_020848895.1 Hyphomonadaceae bacterium | reverse complement strand
CAGATGGTCAACAATGGCTGGGCCGATATCGACGTGCAGCTGAAGCGCCGCGCCGATCTCATCCCGCAACTGGTGACGACGGTTCAGGCCTACGCCACCCATGAGCGCCAGCTCTTCGAAGAAGTCGCCGAAAAGCGCAACGCCGCCCTCGCAGCCGGCGACAACGCCACCCAGCGCGGCGCAGCCGAAAGCGCGCTTTCAAAACCGGTCGGCCGTCTCATCGCACTCGGCGAGGCCTATCCCGAACTCAAGGCGAACCAGAACTTCCTCGAACTCCAGAAGGAACTGTCCGAGACCGAAAACAAGATCGAAATGGCGCGCCGTTTCTACAATGGCGCCGTGCGCGAGCTTAACACCGCCGTCGAAAGCTTCCCCTCAAACGCCGTTGCCGGCGCCTTCGGCATCGGCAAACGCGCCTTCTTCGAAATCACCGCCGCCGGCGACCGCGATGTCCCCAATGTGAGCACCGCGTCGTGAAGCTCCGCGCCCTCTTCCTCGCGCTCGTCGCGCTCCTTTTCGCCACACCGGCTTTGGCGGCGGAGCAAATTAACAATTTTGACGTTGCCATAAAGGTCGAGCGTGACGGCGACATCATCGTCACCGAAACCATCAACGTCCGCTCCGAAGGCAGCGAGATTCGCCACGGCATCTTCCGCGACTTGCCGCGCTATTACGAACAAGACGGCGCCCGCTTTCACTACGAGTACGACGTGCTCACCGTGCAGCGAGACAATCGGCGCGAGAACTACGACACCGACACCGAAGGCAACGCCTATCGCATTATTATCGGCGACGAGGACGTCTTTCTCGACAACGGCGACCACACCTACGTCATCCGTTATCGCGTCAAAAACCAAGTCCGCTACTTCGCCGATCACGACGAATTCTATTGGAACGTCACCGGCAATTACTGGAATTTCCCGATCGCGCACGCGAGCGCCGTGGTCACGCTGCCGCAAGGCGCAAGCGTCACCGAGACCAACATCTACACCGGCGCCAGCGGCGCAACCGGCTCAGACGCCACGTCCGCGCAAAATGGCGAACGCCTCACCTTCAACACCACGCGTCCTCTCGGTTCCGGCGAAGGACTGACCGTTTCGATCAGCATCGTCAAAGGCCTCATCGATCCGCCGTCGCAAGCCGATCTCGCCGGCCTTTGGTGGCAGCGCAACGGCGCGCTCACGATTCTACTCGGATCGATCGCCGCTCTCTTGTGGTATCTCTACAGCGCCTTCGTCCGTGTCGGCCGCGATCCGCCAAAAGGCCCTGTCTTTCCGCGCTACGAAGCGCCTGCCGGCTATTCGCCCGCCGCCGTTCACTACATCTACAATCGCGCCGTCAGCGGCCACCGCGCCTTGATCGCGACGTTGATGCAACTCGCAGTGAAAGGTTACATCGTCGTCGACGCTACGGATAAGAAGAAGACGATCCTCACGCGCAACGCTTCCGCGCCTGCCGGGCCTGACATCGCTCCTGAGGACCGCGCCTTCGAAGTCGATCTCTTCGCCGGTTCGAACCAGCGCACGCTCGGCGGCCAGTACGATTCAGGCTTCACCAGCGCCTACACGACCTTCACCAACGCGCTCGGCAAGAAATACGGCGACGACTATTTCCGCTGGAACATTGGCTACATCATCGCTGCCCTCGTCGCCTCAGTCCTGGCCTTCGCCATCGCTGCGACACAGATCAACGAATGGTCGCTCGGCATGACCATCGGCCTCATCGCGCTCACCGCGCTCAATGTCGTGTTCATGTACCTACTCCCGGCGCCAACGGTGAAGGGCCAACAAGTCCGCACCGAGATCGAAGGTTTGCGCCTCTATATGGAAACCGCGGAAAAGCTTCAGCTCAACGCGGTGACGCCCGGCTCGGAAGCGCCCCCGCCAATGACGAAAGAGCGGTACGAAAAATTCCTCCCCTACGCCGTCGCGCTCGATGTCGAAAAGCCTTGGACGAAGCACTTTGAAAAACTGCTGCCGCAGGAAGCCGCGAATTATCATCCGACATGGGCCGGAATGAGCACCGGCCAATCGTTCGCATCCATGTCGGACTCGATGATTTCGAACATGAGTTCCGGCGTTAGCTCTTCACTGCCGCAAAGCTCAAGCTCATCCGGCGGCGGTGGCGGCGGCTCATCCGGTGGCGGCGGCGGCGGTGGCGGTGGTGGCGGCTGGTAAGTTCCTTCGGAACCATCCCGGCCAGGCGCCTATATGGAGCGCGGGCGTCCTCGCCCGCGTCCAGCCTATCGAACACGCGCAGCGCTGGAAGGACCGGCGCTGCTCTTCGCGGGCGAGGACGCCCACGCTCCATATGGCGGCGCGCTAGACGCTCACCCGATCAAGGGCCGCCACATCGTCGGCGCTCAGCGTCACATTGAGCGCGCCCATCAATTCACGGAGCTGCTTGGCGCTCGTGGCGCTGGCGATCGGCGCGCCTGTCGGAAGCTTCGCCATCACCCAGGCAAGCGCGATCTGCGCCGGCGTCGCTCGCGTTCGCGCGGCAATGTCATCCAACACGGCAAGCACCGCAGGCCCTTTGCCCTGCATATACTTATCCATCCGCCCGCCCCGCAGGCTCTTGGTCTTATCGGCCTCGCTCCGGTACTTGCCGGTGAGATAGCCGTTGGCCAAGCTGTAATATGGCAGGATCGAAACACCTTCGCGCTCGCATATGGGCACAAGCTCCGCTTCGATCTCACGGTTCAGCAAATTGTATTCTGGCTGCTGCGCGTCGTAGCGCACGCCCGCTTTCTTCGCCGCGACGAGGGCTTCGGCAAACCGCGCCGGCTTGAAGTTAGACGCGCCGAACGAACGAATTTTTCCTGCCTTCAGCAAGGCGTCCAAGGCGCCGGTAAATTCGTCCGCGTCCGTCGCCTCATCGTCGCGGTGCAGCCAGTAAAGATCGATCGTGTCGATGCCCATGCGCTTCAGCGAATCCTCGCATGCATCGATGATGTTCTGCCGTTTGATCCCAAGCCGCGTCGGCAACATCCCGACTTTGGTGCAAAT
>JADLHI010000245.1 GCA_020848895.1 Hyphomonadaceae bacterium | reverse complement strand
TTCCAGCACGACGACGCGTTGACCGTCGTCTTTAGCCAACAGCGCCGCGGCGCCCAATCCAGCGACGCCGGCGCCGATCACAACGGTATCCACCTTCTGGCTCGCGGACATCTTCCCTCCGGATTGACTTCATTCGGTAATGATAGTGATTGCCGCCGTCGCCTCGGCTCTGAATGGCCGCAAACCGCAGTAATCTGCCATCATGCTACGTCAGTAAGTCTCGATATGCAAGCGACTAGATGGCGCAGGGCGGCGCGTGCGCGGCTTCATCGCTGACGTCGCGTGACAAAACGGTCGACAGCCCGTCTATTGCGTGGCTCGCGGTGCGCTGTGGAGCGCCTGGCTAGGATGTGCGGCGCTTGATGAGCAAACGAACGGTCAGCGATCGGACCCCGGTGGACGATGAGACCCCGGCGCATTGGATGATCCGCTCGAACCTCGTGAACCAAGTCATCGACATGATCGGCGATGCCTGGATCATGCAGGTCCTTTCGGTGCTGGTGTCCGCGCCGCACCGCTTTGACCAAATCGTGGCGCTCATCAATGTGCCGCGCAGCACGCTGGCCGCGCGCCTGCGCCAGCTCATGGAATCAGGTTGCGTCGCCAAGCAGGAAGCCGGCGCGAGGGTAGGCTATCGCTTGACCGCGAAGGGCAGCGAACTGGGGCCAACGCTAAAACTTATTCGCCAATGGAACGATCATTGGCGGGTCTCCAGCGCCGTGCTGAGTGGCGTTGCGCCCGCGAATCTGTGTGGCCATTCGGCCAATATCGAAGTCGTATGCGCCTGTTGCGGCCGTCAAGCTGACGCCCGAGACATGAAGGTCTTTCAAACGAGCCCGCACCCAATCGAGCCGCGCTCACGGCCAAACAAGCGGGTGCGCAACTCAGATGTTTTTACCGACGCCGACAACGCGATCCCTGCGGAGGGTGTCCTGGGCGATCGCTGGGCCGGGCTCATCGTCGCCGCCGCCTTTTTCGGCGCCACCAAGTATTCCGACATTGAGGCCGCGCTTGGGATTGCGCCCAACATCCTTGCTACGCGGTTGGAACGGCTCACCAAGCAGGGTTTGTTGTCTCGAACGCTCTATCAGAGCAGCCCGCCCAGGCATGCCTATCACCTCACCGAGAAGGGGCTGAGCCTCTATCCGATTATCGTGGCGATGGACGCGTGGGCGCGCAAATGGCTGAAGCCGCGGGAAGACCTCGGTTGGCGCATTTTGCACAAGCCGTGCCTTGAGTGGTTTAGCCCGCGCATCCAGTGCGCCCGCTGCAAGGTCGAGGCGTTCTGACTGCGCTTCCATCCGTCGCAGACTGGACAGTTGCGTTATGCAAGTGACTGAATTACACCTGATGGCCGATTAGGGCGGGCCGTCAAGCGTCGAAGCGCCTGTCCAAGGGGCGTTCAACATGTTCGATTTGGCGGGAAAAGTTGCAATCGTCACCGGTTCGAGCCGGGGCATCGGCCGTTCGATTGCTGAGTGCATGGCCCGCGCCGGCGCGCGGGTTGTTGTCTCCAGTCGCAAAGCCGAGGCGTGCGCGGCTGTCGTCGATGGCATCGTCAGCGCTGGCGGCGAAGCGATCGCCGTGCCGTGCAACGTTTCGCAAAGCGCGCAATTGCAGACGCTGGTGGACCAAACCGTAGCTGCCTTCGGCGGCATCGATATTCTGGTGTGTAATGCCGCCGTGAACCCGTATTTCGGCCCGATGTCGCGCATGCCGGAAGACGCCTATGACAAGATCATGAACAGCAACGTGAAGGCCAACTTCTTGCTGTGCAACATGGTGGCGCCGCACATGGTCGGGCGCGGCGGCGGCAACATCATTATCGTGTCCAGCATTGGCGGCGGCCAAGGCAGCGCCACGCTGGGCGTCTACGGCATGTCGAAGGCGGCCGACTTTTCGTTGACGAAGAATCTCGCAATCGAGTGGGGTCCGCAGGGCATTCGCGCAAATTGCATTGCGCCGGGCTTGATCAAGACGGATTTCTCACGCGCGTTGTGGGAAAATCCAAAATTGCTGAAGAACGTCGAGGAGGGGACGCCGTTGCGCCGCATCGGCGAAGCCGACGATATCGGCGGCGTTGCCGTGTTTTTGGCGTCCAGAGCGGCGGCCTACATCACCGGTCAGATCCTTGTCGTGGATGGCGGGATCACCGTGAAGGAGCCCGCTTAGTAAATTCTCCAAGAGAGCCCGTCATGGATTTTGATTTCACGCCCCGCATGCTCGCGCTGCAGTCGCAGCTGCGCGATTTCATGGGCCAATACATCATCCCGGCGATCCCGCGCTGGAAGCAGGAAGTGGAGGCCGGCGCCGCGCATCCCGATTTCATCGAGGACCTGAAGGCGTTGGCGCAATCGGAAGGGCTCTGGAATCTCTTCCTGCCAGCCCTCAAAGCCGATGAACCGGGGCAGGCGCTGAGCAATCTTGAGTATGCGCCGCTTGCGGAAATCATGGGGCGCGTGATGTGGGCGTCGGAGGTGTTCAATTGCAGCGCTCCCGACACCGGCAACATGGAAATTCTGCATCTCTTCGCAACGCCGGCCCAGCGCGAGCAATGGCTTGCGCCATTGTTGGAAGGACGGATTCGCTCTTGTTTCGCGATGACGGAGCCGGACGTCGCATCGTCCGACGCCAGCAACATACAAACCTCCATTCGGCGCGACGGCGACGACTACGTGATCAATGGACGTAAGTGGTTCATATCGGGGGCGGCGCATCCCCACTGCCGCTTCGCGATTGTCATGGGAGTCACCAATCCAGATAACGATCGCCATCGTCGACAAAGCATGGTCATCGTGCCGCTCGATGCTCCCGGGCTTGAGATCGTGCGCAATATTCCGGTGATGCGGCAGCTATCGACCGAGGGGCATTGTGAGCTGGTGTTGCGCAATGTGCGTGTGCCGGTGGAAAATCTCATCAGTGAGGAGGGCGCCGGCTTTGCCATTGCGCAGGCGCGCTTGGGCCCCGGCCGCATTCATCATTGCATGCGGTCGATCGGCCAATGCGAACTTGCGCTTGAATTGATGTGCGCGCGCGCCGCTGAGCGGAAGACGTTTGGCCGCCATCTGCATGAACATGGCGCCGTCGCGGATTGGATCGCTCGTTCGAGGATCGAGATCGACCAGGCGCGGCTCTTGGTCATGCGCGCGGCGTGGCTGATCGATCGTCGCGGCGCCAAGGGAGCGGCCAAGGAGATCGCCATGATCAAGGTGGTGGCGCCGTCGCTGCAGACGCGGATTTGCGATCGCGCGATGCAGACATTTGGCGCCATGGGTCTCTCGCCCGATGCGCCGGTTGCGGATCTTTGGACGTGGGGACGCGTACTGCGCATCGCTGACGGGCCTGACGAGGTGCATCTCGCCAGCGTCGCAAAGCAGGAAATCCGCGAGCAGAGTCAAAACCGCGCCGCGGCGAGCCGATACTTCTAGACGCCAGCGCGTCGCGCTGGGGTCGCGCATAGTAGCGGTATGCAAGGAATACGGGCGAACTGGAGGCTGGGCGCTCCGCGCTAGGAGGGATCAAAATGCTGTCGTCGCCGCGGCCGAGTGCTTTGAAGCGCTGGCGTTATCGTGCGGCGCGATGGTGGGGTGAGCGCACGCTTGGGGCGATGTTTCTCGCAAACGCAGCGCGTCATCCCGAGCGCCTTGCCGTGGTGGACGCGCCCAACCGAGCGACCGTGGCGTTCGGCGAACCCGTTCGTCTGACATACAGCGAATTGGATGCTGAAGTCGCGCGCATTGCCAGCGTGCTTGTCGATGTCGGCGTCGGCAAGGGCTCCGTTGTGCTCGTGCAGATGCCGAATATCGTGGAATTGCCGGCGCTCTATTTCGCCTGCGCGCGGATCGGCGCCATCGTCAGTCCCGTACCGGTGCAGTATCGCGCGCATGAACTCAGGCAGATTGTCGCGATCGTAAAGCCCAGCGCCTTTGTCTGCTGCACACAAGTGCGCGGCTGCGATCACGTCAACGAGGCGCGCGATCTGCTGCCTACGGGGTGCCGCTTGCTCACCTTCGGGCCGGCGCCGCCGACGGAAGGCCACGATCTCTCGCGTGCGCAAGGCAATCCACGCAACCTGGCGAAGCATTGCCGGCGCGCTCAAATCCGAGCCGACGATATTTTCACGATCTGCTGGACTTCAGGCACAACCGGCGCGCCGAAAGGCGTTCCAAGAAGCCACAATCATTGGGTGGCGATCGCGCCGGCGACATATGAGGCCGCCGGCGTTCGCGATGGCGATATCCTGCTCAATCCGTTCCCGATGATCAACATGGCGAGCATCGGCGGCGTCACCATGAGTTGGCTGCGCGCCGCCGGCACGATGGTGCTGCACCATCCGTTCGATGCCAATGTCTTCCTTCAGCAGATCGTCGCCGAAAAGCCGTCCTTCACCATAGCCCCGCCGGCCATCCTCAACATGCTGCTTCAGGACGAGGCGCTGCTCGCGCGCTTCGACCTTTCGAGCCTGCGCACCATTGCTTCTGGTTCAGCGCCTCTGGCGCCCTCGATGGTGCGCGGATTCCAGGAGCGTCTCGGCATTGGCATTGTCAATTTGTTCGGCTCGAACGAAGGGCTGTCGCTTGTAAGCGGACCCGAGGACGTTCCCGATCCCGACGAGCGGGCCAGCTATTTCCCACGCGCGCCAATGTTGCATCCGCCCTATGGCGGGCGCGCCAAGCGCCACATGGATACGCG
>JADLHI010000244.1 GCA_020848895.1 Hyphomonadaceae bacterium | reverse complement strand
TTCCAGCACGACGACGCGTTGACCGTCGTCTTTAGCCAACAGCGCCGCGGCGCCCAATCCAGCGACGCCGGCGCCGATCACAACGGTATCCACCTTCTGGCTCGCGGACATCTTCCCTCCGGATTGATTTCATTCGGTAATGATAGTGATTGCCGCCGTCGCCGCGGCTCTGAATGGCCGCAAACCGCAGTAATCTGCCATCATGCTACGTCAGTAAGTCTCGATATGCAAGTGACTGGTTGGCGCAGGGTGGCACGCGCGTCTTCGCGTTTCGGCTTTTGACGATAGTGGACTGTGGCAGCCGTGAAAGCCTCGCGATTCACGCCAAATCCGCGCTTCGGGCGCCGGATGTGATCGATGTTTTGGATCGGATCGTTGCCGCGCGCGGGCGCGCCGAAAAGCACTCGTGTCGACACCGGCCCCTGAGTTCGCCGGACGGATGCTGGATCAGTGGGCTTATTTCAACGGCGTTACGCTCGACGAATTATCCGTGGGCCTTCCAGTCTTGAAAAGTTCATCGAGTCGTTCAACGCCGCTGATGTGACCCCCGCAATTTATCCAGCGGGGACTGGAATCCGATCGTCATAAAACGCTCCCAATGAGCGCTCTTCAAGCTCTTGGTTCTCGGTCCATCGCGCCGCGTAGGCTGCCGGCGTCATCCAGCCGAGCTTCCCGTGCGGACGCTGGTGATTGTAGTCGTCACGCCAAGCCTCCAGCATCAGCCTGGCATGCGGCAGCGAGCGGAAGAGCGTTTCGTTCAAAAGCTCATCGCGAAGCCGCGCGTTGAAGCTCTCGGCGAAAGCGTTTTGCGACGGCTTGCCTGGCTGGATGTAGCGCCATTCGACGCGCCTGAAAGCATGAACGTGAGGCGGCGCACTGTCGAACATCCATTCGGGACGCTGAAGTCTTGGATGGGCGCGACGCACTTCCTGACTAAAGGCCTCGACAACGTCGCCACCGAGATGAGCCTCAGCGTCCTTGCCTACAATCTGAAGCGGATGATGGCGATCTTGGGTGTGAGGCCGCTGATCGAGAGGCTGGCCGCATGAAGAGGCAGGGCCATCAGGACTAAAAAGTCGTCCGTGCGCGTCCTCGGGGAGGGTTTTCACACGACCACGGGATGAATCCGACGCCGCGACGTGCAGATAACTACCCGCTAGGATGCCAACCCTCCTGCTTCGCCGCGCAAACAGCAAAATCGATCGCGTACTTCGTCATCCTTTGAGGATGTGGGCAGCCGGCGGTGGTCAATTCGATGTAAGGAGCTGGCGATCAGACCGCACAAAGATGATAGCTTGAGGGTGGATCAAGTGCCAACAAGGTCTCGAATACGTCAAGAAATTGCTAAAGACTACGCACAGGGGTCGCGCAATTGAGCAAACGCTAGAGGGTCTCGTTAGATTGTGGTGGGGTATCGATGAGAACGAAACGGATATTGGGCGCGATGTTGGCGTTGTCGCTTGCAATTGCGTGCGCGCCAGCAGCGTGGGCGCAGGGCGTGCAGCCGCAAGGGCCGAGCCCGTGGAGCTATCCGCCAGACCTCCAGGCGCCAACCGATGCGGAATATCAGGGAGTAAGAGAGCGTTTCGAAGAGGGCATGCGCCAACGGGCGGCGCACAATTGGAGCGCGGCCGCGCCGTTGTTTCGTGAGAACCTCGCTGTTTATTGGCGCACCTATGGTCCAGAACACCCGGTCACCGGCATGGCGATGTTTGTCTTGGGAGGCACGCTCGACGCCCAGGAGCAATATCCAGAAGCTGAAACGCTGATGGCTGACTCGATCCGCATTGCCCAGACTTGGCTGCCAGAGGGCAACGCTTGGTATGGAATTGCGTACGGCATCTTAGGCAGGTGTCAGGGGGCCAATGGCAAGCGTGCGCTCGCCGAAGTGAGTTTCCGGCGGGCTATTGAGATCTCGCATGCAGCAGGAGATGCGAGTTCTGAGCGGACGGCGCGTCTTGGACTTGAGGAAATGACGCGTTTCTATCAGCAAAGTGGACAATAAGTTGCGCGATTCGGGGAGAGTGGCGATGCGAATAGGTGTGGCTCTGTTTGCACTTGCGCTCGTGACGGCGCCGGCAGGCGCGCAGGAAGGTTCGCACGCTGGTGGAGCGCCTCCAGCAATTGCGTCAGCCGGCGTGACACAGAGCGAGTGGGCAGCGGTTCGCGCCGAGGTTGCGAGACAAGCGCGCCGTGTGAGAGTGTCTGAGGCGTCGTTGCTTTCGGCCGCAGAAGCCGTGGGCTCAAGCTTGGCGCGCTCCGGCAATTTCAACGCTTCCCAACTGCAGCAAGCGATCTTTGAGCGCCTCGCGGCGCAGGCTGATCAGATCGCTGAGCTGCAAGCGCGCCTGGAAAGGCTAAGAGGAGACGCCGATCCATCTATCGCAATCGCGTATACAAACGCCCGTACCGCGCTTGAGGCAGGACGCCTGGGCGATGCCGACCGGTTGCTCGCAGACGTCGCTGAACGCGATCTTGCGGCCATTCAGCAAGCAGATGCAGAAGTCGAACGGCGCCGCTTGCGCGCGGGCGACACAGTGGCGGCGCGCGGGCAGGTCGCTTATCTGCGGGCGGATTATCTCGCCGCATCCGACTTTATGGCGCGGGCGGCTTCCATCGTTCCGCAATCGGCGATCGAAGTGCGTTGGAGTTACGTCAGTTTACAAGCTGATGCGCTCCGCCAGCGCGGCGAGCTTTTCAGCGAGACCGATCGCCTGCGTGAAGCCGTGCGGATTTTTAGAAATGACGCACTGCCGCTGGCGCCAAGAGCGCTACGCCCTAACGATTGGGCCAAGACGCAAGTGGGTCTCGGCATCGCCCTCGACGTTTTGGGCGCGCATGACGATCCAGATGCAACCCGTCAATCCGTAGCCGCACATCGAGCAGCGCTCAGTGTTTATGCGGAGGCGCGTTCGCCTCAAGAGTGGGCCGGCGCTCAAATCAATTTGGGCGCCGCACTCAACACGCTAGGCGAGCGAGGCGATGAACAGGCCTTGCGCGACGCCGTTTCCGCGTTTCGAGCGGCGTTGCGGGTCAGCACGCGGCAATCTGATCCCACTGCGTGGGCAATGCTGCAAACCAATTTGAGCATCTCTTATCGGGCGCTTGGGTTAGCCGGTGACAGTCAAGCGTTTCAAGAAGCGGTCGCCGCATCGCGTGCGGCCCTTGAAGTCGACACGCGCGCCCGTGACCCAAATGCGTGGGCCAAAGACCAGGTCAATCTCGGTAATGCTCTATCTAGTCTAGGTGAACGCGGCGATGAGCGGGCGCTTGTCGAGAGCATAAGAGCCTATCGATCTGCGTTGGAAGTGACGACGCGCGAGCGCGATCCATCTGGGTGGGCCGCAACGCAAGTCAATCTGGCCAATGTGCTCTACTTGCAAGGCCGCTCGGGCGATGTACGTGTGCTGTACGAGGCGCTGACAGCGTTGGACGGCGCTCTTGGTGTCTTCACCCGCGAGAACGCGCCTGCCTACTGGGCGGCTGCTCAGAATAATCGCGGGCAGGCACTTTTTGCACTTGGCGCCCGCAGTGACGGGCACGGTAGCGGATTGGACGCATTGCGCCAAGCGGTCGAAGCTCATCGCGCGGCGCTGACGGTAGACACTCGTGAGAGTGCGCCTGCGTTCTGGGCGCGTGATCAGGTGAACTTAGGCGACGCTTTGAACGCCATAGGGCGCCTGCGCAATAGCGTGTCTGATTTGCGGGCTGCAGTCAGCGCTTACACTGAAGCGTTGAGCGAGCGAACGCGCGAGCGCGATAGCGAGGCTTGGGCGCAAGCGCGGGCAAATCGTGGCATCGCTTACATGCGTCTCGATAATCAAGGCGTCGAAGGCGCACTCGGCGCCGCGATCGGTGATTATCGCGCGGCGCTGGAAGTCTTGACGCTTTCGCGCAATAGCGAGGTGTGGGGCGAAACTCAGTATAATTTGGGTACGGTGCTGGCAAAGCAGGCCGATCGCGGTGATCGGGCGCGCTATCGCGATGCCGAGATCGCGTATCGCTCGGCGCTGCAAGCCTTCGGCCAAAATGTAAACCCCGAACGATGGGCTGACACCCAAGCCAGCCTTGGCGGTGTGCTGCAGATGCAAGGTAAGCTTGAAGAGGCTGTCACAGCTCTTAATGCGGCCTTGCAAGTGCGAACACCGGAGACAGATGCGGACGGATGGGCGCTTGTGCAGATCCATCTGGGTGATCTGCAGTTGGCCAGGAGCTCGCGGGATAATCCGCGTGCGCTTGAAGAAGCGATCGTTGCTTACCGGGCAGCGCTTCGCGTGTGGACGCGTGAACGCGATGGCGCGCAATGGGGCGTAGCACAAGGCAATCTGGGCAACGCGCTTGCCAGCTTGTATTTTGCCGGAGGAGATGTCGCGGCATTGCAAGAGGCCGTCCTCGCATTCCGCCGGGCGCTTTCAGTCGTCTCGCGTGAAAACAACCTAGATGCCTGGTCTACGCGACAATACAATTTGGCCACGACGCTCTATGCTCTTGTCCAGAGCGGCGAACGCCAGCGTTTGCCCGAAGCCGTGACCGCTGCGCGTGCGGCGCTCGATGGATTTCGTGAACAGGGCGACGAGCGTTGGGCAGGTGAAGCGCAGCGACTGGTCAACGACCTCAACGCAATGCAATAGGGCTAAACTCAATCGCCTTCGCTCAGACGGCGATAGAGTTTCGATGGCTTGACGGCCGCCTTGACGCTGGCCTCGTCGGTCACCAGCAGGACTGGGTAGGCGTTGGAACAATAGCGTGGGCGGTCGTTGGAGCAATGCTTCCGCGCACCAAAACAATAGCGCAGCTTTGGGAGAAGCGGCGCCCGAATCTGTATGCGCTTGCACAAGCGCGTTGCGTTTTTCGCGGGGACAGTGGTAGTCAGACGAGGCAGTAGGGCGACTTGTACGATTGTAATCGCTGGCTGGATCGCGCTCTCTATTGGCGGAGAGCGTTGTGCAAGACCGAAGGGACGTTCAATGCGCGTTGTCCTCCTGATTTGTGCGGTGTTGGCGAGTTTCGTCGGTGTGCGGCCGTCCGACGCTCAGACCGCGCGGGACTATTGGATTCTTGGCACGATCAACAATGCAAGTGGTTCTCCCGCGAGCGTGACGATGGTCGACGTGGCCCGCATCACCACGACTGGCGGAGTGAGAAGCGCATATGTGGAGACCTTTTATTCCCCAGAGCAGCGCAACGG
The DNA here is from genome assembly GCA_020848895.1 of Hyphomonadaceae bacterium. Classification (GTDB taxonomy): domain Bacteria; phylum Pseudomonadota; class Alphaproteobacteria; order Caulobacterales; family Aquidulcibacteraceae; genus Vitreimonas. The sequence goes on along the minus strand of JADLHI010000244.1, from coordinate 6,693 downwards.
ATTGCGGCGCTTATCAGCGATTACGGAACTTGATTGCTCTGGGCGGCGCCTGCGCACGCTAACTATCAATGCTTTCTATTCGGGGTCGTCTTCGCCATCGACGGTTCCTGGAGACGGAAACTGGGGCGCAATCCGACCGAATACGGCCGGAGAGGCGACTTGGAATTTTGTGTGCAGCTCCAATCAGCAACGGGCCGCGAATCCAGTCCTTTTTCACTTAGGCAATAATGAGCCGCAAGGCGCCGCGGACCTTCTGTTCGGGCGATAAGCGATAGCATTGCTGAGCTTGGTCTGGATTTCTGCGCGCTCGTGCGGCCAGACCAACGCATGCGCGGTGGGGAGACTTGGCGTATGGACGCGCTAACTGTCGCGACGGCTGTAACGTCGCTTGAGGCGGCGCGCTGTTTGAAATTTGGGTAAATCGACCCGGCCGCCGAAAGCAAGCGTCTGGTGCGTCGGCTTTGAATTCGGCCTGCCGGTGGCTTCTGGGACTAGAGCGGGCCAGATACGTCTACGCTGGTGGCAGCGACGCCAGGAACTGGCGCACCTCGCTCGCCGATTGGGTATCGCCGGCTCTTTCAAAAAGCGTTTGAGCTGTTCCCGCTGTGCCGCGCGCGCGCGCTATGTCCCCCATATCGCCGTACGTTAGCGCAAGATTGAACGCCGTGCGTCCGGCCTCCAGCGCGTCGCCTAATTCTTGAGAGATGCCAAGCGCGGCTTCATAGGCTGCGATGGCTTGTTGGTAAGCGTTTGGCGCGCCAAGACGCGCACGCGCCGAATGCGTGTTGCCAAGGCCATTCTGCGCCCTGGCCCAAGCCGCGGGCGATTGTTCTCGGCTTCTAACCGAAATTGATTGCTCAAACGAGGCTGCCGATCGATCCAACAGTTCGAGGGATTGGCCGTCGCCTAAGAGGAATAACGCGCGTCCTAAGTTGGCATGAGCCGCGCCGAAGAAGTTGGGGTCGCTTTCGCGCGTGCGACGCGTCAGGATGTCCTCCAGTAACGTGACAGCTTGGCGAAGCTGATCTGGGTTGCTGTTGCCGAGGTAAAGTCCAGCGAGGCTAAACCTCGCGGAATCCAATTCATCAGCGTCTTGGCCCGGGGTCGCCGCTGCGAGGGCGCGCGAGAACGCCGTCGTCGCGCGCTCGAACGCTCCGGGCATGCCGCGATTTCCGAGCGCCATCCAGCCATTGCCGAGGTCGATCTGCGCAAAGACCCACTCTCTTCGATCTTGTTGTTGATCGTAGACGGAGAGCGCGGCGGTGGTGGCGACGAGCGAACGCTCGAGCGCGCCGGGCACATCGCGCGTGCCGAGATAGAAGAGGTATGTCCCAAGCGAGCGCTGTGCGTCCGCCCATGCTTTGGCGGACGACGATCGTGGGAGAAGCGGCAAGACGCCTTGTTCGATGGTCTCAACGGCCCGGCGTGCCGACTGTTGGTCATTGAAGGTGATCGCTTGGGAATAGAGCGCCGAAGCAGCGTTTCTTTTGTATTTCGCACGCTGATCGACGGCCGATTGAGGAACGATCTCGGCGGCGCGGAAATAGTGATCGGCTGCCTGCACGAATGCAATCTGTGCTGCGGCGAGTCTGGCGCGGCTCGCAATCGTCTCACCAGCGCGCAGGCGTCTGCGATCGGCCTCGAGGCCCGCTTGTTGAAGCGTTGCGAGGTCGCGTTCGGCCGCTTGCGACAGCAATTGGTCGCCGTCACTCAAGCGGCCTTGGTCAATCGCCTCTCTGGCGTTTCGAAATGCGGTTGCGACATTTCGATCTTCGCTCGTTGTGAGCGCATCAAGTTCAGCATTGAGCGTGACGATGGTGTCTGCCTGGTCGTCAATCTGTTCGATGATGACCTGTGTTAGGAATTGAGGATTGATTTGGCCTGATTGGACAAGGTTTGCGCCCGCCGCCTCGACCGCTGCGAGCAGCGCAGCTTCGGCGATGCCGGTACGTTCAGACTGGGCTCGGACTTCATCGCGAATGGTCTGCCAATCGGCCTCTGTCACCCCTGCCGATGCGATGGCGGGCGGAATGCCGGAAGATTGCGCTTGCGGCGCGCCGCAAGCGGCGAGGGCCCAAAGCAAGAGCGCGGTGAGATAGTGCTTCATCGTGTTTCCCCAGATGCGAGGGTGTGTGCGGATTGGCTCAGTCGTGGTTGAACAACATTCGTGACGTCAGCCGCCGTTGTCTGGACAGCGATAGAGTGCCGTGGGCGTGGCGGCGCTGGTGAACGTGAGCTGGTCGCCGTTTGGCTCGTAGCGTCCCTCAACAAGCCTGCCATTGCCGTCGCGACCGCTCACGCGGACGATACCGTCTGATGCGCTTTCAATTTGGTCACGGCTTTCAAAGCTGTCTGCCGTGACATGGACACGCGACACGCCAGCGCTGTCTGTCACCACCTCAATCGTAAGCGATTGAGAGCAATCGCGCGCGCGCCCGGTGGCTGGGTCGACATCGCCTCGCGCCCAACGCCCATTGAGGCCAGCCAACAGGCGCGCGCGCTCTGCCGCGAGAATTGCGGCGGCATCTTGAGGTTCAGCATCGGGCCCGGGGACATACTGGGCGCAGATCACACCAAGAGGGACGATCGAACATATTGCATCGCGCGCGCCACCCAAATTGGCGATGAACGCCAGCGCTCCAGAGATCAAGGCGGCGACCGAGATGAGCGCGCCCAGCGGATTGCGTTTCTTTGGCGCATATCCGACGCCTTGAGGTGGCTTGCGGCCCGCGAGAATTGCCCGCGTTGCTTCGACCACGGTCTGGAATCGGTGATCGCTGGCGTCACCGTTCCAGCGTGAAAGATCGACGCCTTGGCGCTCTCCGAAGAACAGCGGGGGTTCGCACGGTTCTACGAAAATCTGTATGAGTTTGCCTTGATTGCGGGCGCGTCGCGCTTCGGCCTTCACATTCTCGCTCGAGACCGCGGAAGGCGACCAAGCGACGATCACGACTTTTGCCGCCTCCAATTGTCGCTCGATCGTGGCTTCCCAGGCATCATCGGGCGCGATGTCCTGATCCCACCACACATCGAGACCTGCGCCGCGTAAGCCTTGAACCAGGTGCTGAACTGGTTGGAGATTGTCGCGTTTGTAGGAAATGAAGACCGCTGACATTGAATGCCCACCCCGAGAAGCCGCTCAGCGGCGACCGGTTTGAAGTTCATTTAAACGAGACTGAGCGCTTGAGCGCGCGGCATTTGCTTCTTCCCAGCCTGCGGGATCGGATTGGCGCGTTCGCGCAAGCATCACGTTTTCATTGGCGCGAATGACGTTCTGGAGCGCCTGAATCGCGATTTCCGGCCGACCGGTCTCTAGGGCCATAGTCGCGATCCGTTCCGATACCAGCCCGAAATTCTTGTTGGCTTGCGCCCAACCCGCCGGGGTCTGTTCACGGCTAAAGAAATTGACCGCCTGCAAGTATGAATTTTGCGCTTCAAGGAAGGCGCGGACGTCTCCGGTGACGTCACCTAGATAGGTCTGTGCGAGGCCAAGATTGTTATAGGCGCCCGCCCACTCGGCGTCGCGTGTGTTCGCGAACGAACTGATCAATTGCTGGAGCTGCGCAACAGCATTGCGAATTTGAACAACGTTTCGGGAAGCGGCGGCCGCCTCAGCCAAAGAAGTAGCGGAGCTTATGGCCGCGGCTCTCGCATCCGCGTCATTGCCAAGACTCGCATTCATTTCCCGCGCGCGATCATAGGCGCGTATCGCGTCTTGCCAATTGTGTTGGGCGGAAAGGACGTTGGCGTAGTTGAGGAGGGCGGAAGCGCGGGTTGTGCTTGGGTCAGTGGGCAAGGATGCCAGCGCTGCAGTGCACGCCGCCGCAGCGCGCGTGAGCGCCGTAGCACCGTCCCAGCGCGTCAAAGAATTTTCGAAGGCGCAGATATAGGATTGTACTCCAGCCATGAACGCCTGGTCGCTGCGACCGAACGTGCTTGCATCGCCATATAGGAATTGCAGTGCTTGGCGGATGGCCGAAACATCGCCTTGCATTTGGCCGGCCTGTCCGATGACAGATGCACGTGCAAGAAGAAGCAAAGAGCGTCGCTCGCTATCTGATTGCGGCGCGGTCAGAGCGGCGCGTTGGAATAGATCGGCGGCGGCGGTGAAATCCGCCTGAAGCGTAGCGACGCGACCGCGTATGGCGATTGTTTCTGCAGCCCTTACCCGTCGCCGTTCAACTTCGGCGTCAGCGCGCTGTATCGCGACGAGATCATCTTCAGCGGCGTCCTGGAGCAACCTGTCGGCGTCGGACAAGCGGCCCTCGTTGAGGGCGGTGCGAGCTTGTGAGATCATCGCGCCGGTTGTTGGGTCCGCACGTTGCAGCAACGCGTCGATACGCCGTTGCAACTCACTTAGTTCATTAGCCTGGTCTCGGAGGCGATCGAAGATTGCCTGCTGAAGCATGGGCGGGTTTCGCCGCTGCACTTGCGCCAAGCGTATTCCAGAGGCCTCTACCGCGGCCAGCAAAGCGGCCTCAGCCACGCCCGCGCGTCGCGCCTCAGCGCGAACGTCCTCGCGGATCGCGTCCCACTGCGTTTGGGTGACGCCGGCCGACGCAATCGGACTTGGTAGGGACGCGCGCTGAGCCAGCGCCGGAATTACGGAGCCCAGCGCCATGCCGAACGCGACAACAACCAAGACGCCTCTTACCAAGCGGCGAAGGCTGGGTGTTGCGGTAGCGAGTATGCCGTCGTGCGCCACTCTTGCACCCTTCAGTTCGCTTGCAGCGCCGCGATCAAGCGCTCGCTGCGAACCGCGCTGCTTTCATCATGCAAATCTCGAAAACCCGCAGTCGCAGCTCTGAGCGCCGCGACCGCCAGAACGCGGGCTTCGTTCTCTCCGTTTTGCGCCAGTATGGCGTATGCGACACCTAGGTTGAATTGTGCTCTCGTCCAATCGCGCACTGCCAGCGTCCGATCGATGCGTCTTAAGGCAAGCTCATATCCAGTGATGGCGTCGCGCACGTTGGCTGACGACCCTGGGCTTTGGATTTGCTGCAAGCGTCCACGCTCGGCAATGGCATCGGCGATGCGCGCGCGAGCTCGCTCTGCGCGCGCTTCAGCGACGGCGATAGCGGCAAGGTCGCTTTCTTCCGCTTGAGCCAAAAGTTGGTCAGCCTCTTCGAGCCGTCCTTCGTCGATGGCCCGACTTGCCTCTGTGAGTAGGCGAGAAATCTCGGGATCAGAGGCTCGCGCAAGCACGCCAAGACGTTCTTGAAGCTCGGTTATTGTCTGAGCTTGCGTTTGCAGTCGGCTGACGATCGCATCGCGCAACGCCGCAGCGTTGAACCGACCTGTTCTGGCGAGATTGATACCCGCACGTTCGGCCGCAGCAAGGAGAGCCGCTTCTGCAACTCCCGCGCGACGCGCCTCTCGGCGAACCTCAGCGACGACGGCATCCCATTCGCTTTGTGTGACGCCCGCAGAAGCAATCTCCGGGGGCAAGCCGGTGTGTTGGGCGAGAGCGAGCGGCGCAAGCGCAAACGAGGTCACGACGAAGCAAGCTGCAATGAAACGTGTCCGCACTCTGCTCCCCCCGTCAAAGGCGCGTCTTGTACGTAGCGGGCTATATCGGCGGTGTCACCGGGGCAAACATCGCCGCTGCGGCGTCACCGCTATTCGCTGTTGTGATCGTGACCGGATCCCATCTTGGCGTCCGGATGCACGTTTAGTTCATCGCTTCCTTGGTCCCATACCCGTTTTAGGTCCGGTCGCTATGTCAGAGAGACCACACTCGACCACCTCTAGGCTTCATCGGTTATGATAACTCAAGTTGTGAGCTTGAATTTTCAAGGAGAACCTGTCGATCGTCCATGCTCGCCCGCGGCCATGAGAGTATCACAGGATCAAGCAGATACGGGAAAGGTTGGCCAGTATCCGATAATCTTCTCTCCGTCGAACACCGCGATGTCGCCGAACTGAAGGAAAACCGCTTCGCTTTGGTTGGGACGAAAGAACACATAATCGTCTGGTGTTAGTGCGACGCGCGCGGAGCCGGTCAGCATCTCCTGATTGCTGGAACGGCCGTAAAGCTTGCTGAATTGAAGGCCGGGCGGCGATTCCGGCGTGGCCAGCCAGTGGCCGCCATAAATGAAGAAGGCGCGCGCGGCGTTGGGGTCCATGAAACTGAGCGGACCGGTCAGCCACTCGTTGCCGGGCAATTGCATACGCTCCGTCGCTTTGATCACCGGTGTTGCGATGAACGACGCGGGCGTGTGGCTGGCGAGCGATGGCGTGTCGAAATCCGCCGGCTTGACGAACGCCGAGCCGACAGAGACTTCATTGGCGACCGTTCCTTGAGCGTGGCGTGTGTAAGTCGGGCTTCCGGCGCCGTTGAAGGTCATGCCGTCGACGCCGAGCTTTGCGCCAATCACGTCGATGGCGGCGCGATAGAGCGCTTGCGACGCGGCGTAGGCTTTGTCGGGATCGCTCATCTTCGGCACGTGCGGATCATAGCCCATCACGCCGCTGACCGAGACGTTCGCCAAGCTCCGCGCAAGGTCGATCGCGCTCGCCAGCGCCGCGCTGTCGGCGAAGCCGCCGCGATGCAGGCCAACATCGACCTCGATGTTCGCGCGCACGGTCGTATTCCGTGTTGCGGCGATCTCGGAATATTGGCGCAGTCGCTCGGGCGTATCGATCAGCCATTGCACGCGGCTCGCCGCCTCGGCGCCGATCTTGTCCACGATC
>JADLHI010000243.1 GCA_020848895.1 Hyphomonadaceae bacterium | reverse complement strand
GAAGAACTTGGTCTGAAGAACGTCGTCGGCAACTGCCAAGTCTTTTCCGGCGGCTCCAGCAGCACCAATGGCCTGCGCATGGCCAGCGCACTTATTGAAACCGGCCGGGCCGAGGCGGTCTTGTTCGTTCATACGGATAAACTTGGCACCGGCGTGTCGAGCCAAGGCGGCATCGACCTGTTCTCGACCGCGGGCATCTCATCGGAATGGGAAACACCGTACGGTCAGCACTATTCGACGGTCGCCGCGCTCACCACCACCCGCTACAAATACGAAACCGGCGCCACCGACGAGCATCTGTCGGCGGTATGCGTGTCGAACCGCAAATGGGCGGAACTCAACCCCAACGCATTCTTCCGCAAACCGCTTACGATCGAAGAAGTGTTGGCGTCGAAGATGCTCTCGACGCCGTTGCGCGCCAAGCACTCGAACATGCTGCTCGATGGCGGCGCTGCGTTTATCGTCACCTCAGCCGAACGCGCGCGTGACCTGACCGACACTCCGGTCTATGTCCTCGGCGAAGGCGGCGCGGTAACGCACTTTGCGCTGCACCAGGAGCCAGATCTCACGCGCTTCGGCTGGGCGAAGGCGGCGCAACAAGCGTTCGGCGAAGCTGGCATACGCCCGGCTGACATCGATGTCGCTGAGATCTACGATTCCTATCCGGTCTACCAACTCATCGCATTCGAAGAACTCGGCCTGTGCGGTCGTGGCGAGGCGGGCGAGATGTTTCTGCGCGGCGACACTTGGCCGGGTGGGAGATTGCCGACGACGACGGACGGCGGCATGCTTTCCAAAGGCCATATCGGCGCGGGCGGTTCTGTTTCACTTCTCGTCGAAGCCGCCCGTCAGCTGATGGGCAAAGCCGGCGCGCGCCAAGCGCCCAATCCACGGTTCGCGGTCGAGACCGCTGTCGGCGGCACATACATGGACGCGCAGGTGACCATCCTCGGCACAGAGATACCGTCGTGAGATTCGCATGAGCATCGCCAAACCCGAACCTGTCGTTGCGCCGTGGGCGCGGCCGTTCTGGGATGCGGCCGCCGAGGGCCGATTGGCGCTGCAGCAGTGCGAAAGCTGCGAGAAATATATCTTCTACCCACGCGTGGCGTGCCCGCATTGCGGCGGCGAACAGATCAGCTGGCGGACTGTATCCGGCCGCGGCACGCTCTACAGCTTCACGATCGTCGAGAACAACGCGCCCTCCGCATTCATCGCCGACATGCCGTTCGTCGTCGCCGTCATCCGCTTGAAGGAAGGCGTGCAGATGCTCTCAAACATCGTCGATTGCGATGTTGCGGCGTTGCGCTGCGACATGGAGGTCGAGGTGACCTTCGAACGCCTCAGCGACAATTTCGTGCTGCCAAAATTCCGGCCCGTAAGTTCCTGAGGCGCCCATGACGCAAACCAAATACGGCGACGATTTCCGTCTCGGCGATGTCTTCGACACCGGCGCGGTGACGGTTACGGAGACGCACGTCGTCAACTGGGCGGGGCTCACCGGCGATTTCTATCCATTGCACATGGACAGGGAATACGCGGCCGCCACTCAATTCGGGCAACGTCTCGCCCATGGGCCGATGATCTTCGCCCTTGCCGTCGGCCTCGTCGCGCTCTCGGGCGTCGGGGCCGATTCCGTTATCGCCTGGCTGGGTGTCGACAATATGCGCATGCAGCGTCCGGTGCTGATCGGCGACACGATCCGCGTGCACGTGCAGGTGAAGGAGCAGACTCCCACCAAGGACCCCAAACGCGGCGTTCAAGTCTGGCTCTACACCGTACACAATCAGCGCGGTGAGACAGTGATGAGCTTTGACTACAAGATGATGTTCCACATGCGCGGATGAGCGAGCGGAGAAGAGACGTGTCCCTTGCGACCATCGGCGATCTCTACGACCGCGCCGTTCTGCACGGCGGCGCACGCACCGCAATCGCCGATGGCGCGCGGCGTTTTAGTTACGCCGAACTCGGCGCGAACGCGCTGAAGATCGCAGGCGCACTACAGGCGCTTGGCGTCGGCCGCGCACAGCGCGTCGCCTTCCTGATGGTGAATTGCGCCGAGTATGTGTTCTGCGAGTACGCAGTGGCCAAGACAGGCGCCGCGCGTGTGCCGCTCGCGGTGCTGCTTGGCGATGACGACCTCGTCTATATCCTGAATTTCTCACGCTGCGATGTCTTGATCTATCACGCGAAGTTTGCCGATCGTCTTCGCCAGATCAGACCCCAGCTCGACTTCATCAAGACGTTCATCTGCGTCGGCGCCCAAGGCGCTCCTGCAGTGGACGGAGATTTGACGCTGGAGGCGTTGCTGATGCAACCGACGCCGCCTTGCGCGCCCTGCCCCATCGATCCGGAGGATATCGCCGGCATCTATTTCACCGGCGGCACGACCGGTCGCCCCAAAGGCGTGATGCTCTCGCACCGCTCCTGGTACTACACGTACTACGCCGAGATGTTGGAATTCGGCATCGCCGACGGTGAGGCGTTTGTCTTTGTCACGCCGATGACGCACGCCTCCGGCTGCCTCATCCTGCCGGTGCTTCTGCGGCAGGGATGCTGCATCATTCTCGATCGCTTCGACCCCGACCTTCTGCTCGACACAATTCAAAAGCACCGCGCGACGGCGACGCTGCTGGTGCCGACAATGATCTACGTCTTGCTCGATCATGCAGGACGCGGCGCATACGATCTGTCCAGCCTCAAGAATGTGCTCTATGGCGCCTCAGCCATTGCGCCCGAGCGGCTGAAGCAAGCGCTCGCCAGCTTCGGGCCGATCTTCACCCAGTTTTTCGGGCAAACCGAGGCCCCCATGGTGCTGACCGCGTTGTCGCGTCAGGCCCATGTCGATGCCGCATTCGCTCAGGACGATGTACTTATGAGCGCCGGGCGCACGGCGTATCAGGTCAGTCTTCGTCTCGTCGATGACGATGGCCGCGACGTGGCGCGCGGCGATGCCGGCGAAGTTGTCGTCCGCAGCTTGAACATGATGTCGGGCTATCTCGATAATTCCGAAGCTACCGCAGCGGCCATACGTGACGGCTGGCTCTATACTGGCGACATCGCGCGCATCAGCAATCAAGGCCTCGTCACAATCATCGATCGCAAGAAGGACATGATCGTCTCGGGCGGTCTTAACGTCTATCCGCGCGAGGTCGAAGACGCGCTGTTCGAGCACCCGGCGGTGAAGCATGCGGCTGTTGTCGGGGCGCCGCATGAAAAATGGGGCGAGGAAGTCCGCGCCATTGTTGTGCTCCACGACGGCGCACAGGTCGGCGCGGCCGAACTGATCGAATTCGTCAAAGTGCGCAAAGGCAGCGTCGCGGCGCCGAAGGCAATCGAGTTCTGGGAGGCCATTCCCCTCACCAATCTCGGCAAGATCGACAAGAAGGCTATCCGGGCGCGGTTCTGGCGCGGCCAGGAGCGAATGGTCTGAACACAAGGAAGGCGGCGAGCGCTCATGAACTTTGACGAAGGCGAACAAATTGCGATGCTGCGCGAAACGCTGCGCCGGTTTCTCGACAAGGAGATGCCGCGCGAACGCGCGCGCCAACTCGATCAAGAGGCCACCTTTTGCAAGGACACGTTCGCACGCCTATGCGAGCTGGGCGTTACCGGCCTCACGGTCCCGGTCGAATATGGCGGCGCGGGCGTGGACGTGTTGTCGGCGATTGTGGTGATCGAGGAACTGGCGCAGCGCGGCACCGCGCTCGCCGGCCCGTACATTCATTGCGCATTCTACGGTGCGATGAACATCGTCGAAAATGGCGACGAAGCTCAGAGACAGGAGTTCTTGCCGCGCCTCGCCAAGGGCGAGATTCTATTCGCGTACGGCCTCTCGGAACCCGACGTCGGCGGCGATCTCGCTTCGGTTGGCGTTACGGCCCGGCGCTCGGACGACGGCCGCCATTGCATTATCAACGGCACCAAGCGCTGGTGCACGGGCGCCCGCGCCGCCGACTACATCTATACGCTCGCGCGCACCGGCCCCAAGGAGGATCGATACAAGAATCTCTCGCTCATTCTTGTGCCAACCGCCACCCCCGGCATCACCATTGTCGACATCGATCATCTAGGTTTGCGCTATGCCGCAACCACCGATGTGATTTTCGAAGACGTCCAGGTTCCGATCGAAAACGTTGTGGGTGGCGCGGACGCCTGGAATCGCGGCTGGCCTATGCTTGCCGGCCGCTCGCTCGATGTCGAAAGATTGGAGATCACCGCCGTCGCGCTCGGCATCGCGACCGCCGCCGTGAATGACGCCTGGCAGTACGCGGGCGAACGACGTCAATTCGGCGTCCCTATCAGCGCCCATCAGGCGGTTCGCAACATGCTGGTCGAGGCGCGCACCAAGCTCGCCGCGTGCCGTCACATGCTCTACCACGCCGCGTGGCTTGCCACCGAAGGCCGCGATTGCAGCGTACAAAGCTCGATGGCGAAGCTGTTCGTCGCCGACAACGCCGTAGATATCGTCCTGACCTGTCAGCGTGTGATGGGCGCTTATGGCTGCGCGCGCGAGTACGACATGGAACGCTACGTGCGAGACATTGTGTGCATGCCGATCGTCGGCGGCTCTTCCAATATGCAGAAAAACAATATCGCCGGCCGCCTTCGGCTGCCGACAAAGTAGTTTGCCAACCATGGGCGATGCTTCCACCGTTTCCGCCGGCTCGCCATTCAATGAAGGCGCGCTCCGCGATTGGCTCGCGGAGAATTTGCCCGGCTTCAGCGGCAATCTGACGGTGCGGCAATTCCAGGGCGGTCAATCGAATCCGACCTTCCTGCTGGAACATGACAACGGACCTCTGGTGCTGCGCAAACGCCCGCACGGGACCTTGGCGCCATCCGCGCACGCGATCGACCGAGAGTATCGCGTACTCAATGCGCTCGCCGATAGCGATGTTCCTGCGCCGCGCCCGCGTCTCTATTGCAGTGACGCGAGCATCGTCGGCACGGAATTCTACCTCATGGAATTCGTCGCTGGCCGCGTGTTCGCCGATCCGCTTCTGCCGAACATGGCGCCCCGGGAAAGACACGCGCTCTACGATGCGATGAACGATGCGCTCGCGCGGCTGCATCAGTTCGACTGGCGCGCCGCTGGACTCGACGGGTTTGGCAAGCCCGACGCGTTCTTCGAGCGTCAGATCGCCAGGTGGAAGAAGCAATACGAATTGACCCGCACCGACCGCATTCCCGAGATGGATGCGCTACTGGATTGGCTGCCGGCCCATATTCCGCACGATCAGACGGCGTCCATTGTCCACGGCGATTTTCGCATCGGCAATCTCATCTTCCACGAGACGGAGCCGCGCGTCGCGGCGATCCTCGACTGGGAGTTGTCGACCATCGGCCATCCGATCGCCGACCTCGCGTTCAATTGTATGGGATATTATCTATCGCAAGATGATCCTATCGCGCGTGGTTTTGTCGGGATCGATACAAATACGCTTGGCATCCCCGGTGAGCAAGAATACCTCGACGCATACAGTGCTCGAACCGGGCGCGATCCAAACCCGCTGTGGCGTTTCGCTATGGCGTTCAGTCTCTTTCGCACCGCCGCGATTCAACAAGGCGTCTATGCGCGCGCACTGCAGGGAAACGCGACGTCGTCAGATGCGGTCCAGTTTGAGGATTGCGCACGCCGGGTGGCGCGCGCTGGCGCTGCACTCATTGATTGAGACTCTCGCCGCAAGCGACTCTTGCATGTCGAACAACATTGCCGCCCGCGATCGCACGCGGGACGGTGGCGCCGAACTCTATCCGCCGCTTCAGCCGGCGCTGCTCAAATCGACCGACACCGCGGCGAGCTTGGCTTCGTCCAGCTCGACGCCAATGCCAGGGCGATCGTCCAGCACAAGGTCGCCGGCATCCCATTTGATTGGCTCCTTGACGATCTCATCAAAGAAACCGGCCGATTTATAGATGCTTTCCTGAATGAGGAAATTTGGGATCGCGGCGTCCAATTGCATCGCCGCGGCTGTAATGACCGGTCCGCCCCAGACGTGCGGCGCCATGAGCACATAATAAGCCTCCGCCATGCCGGCGATCGCCTTGGCGGCGGTGAATCCGCCGCAACTGCCGAGATCGGGCTGCGCGAAATGACAGGCGCCGGCCGCGAACAACTTCTGGAAATCGTGCACGAAGGCCAGGCGCTCGCCAGTTGCAATAGGGATCGACGTGCTTCGCGCCACCCTGGCCATTTCCTCGAAATTCTCAGGCGGACAAGGTTCCTCCAACCAAAGTGGATCGTACTTCTCCAAGCGCGTCGCCAAGCGCCGAGACACCGAAGGAGTCATCTGGCCATGCGTTCCGATCATAATGTCGGCCCGATTGCCAACCGCGGTGCGAATAGCTTCGATGGTCCGCTCCGCGCGATCGTATTCCGCCATCGTGATTTCCAGCGGCGCGAGCGGCCCCAGGCCCGGCGGCAGATAACGCAGCGGGTCGAGTTTGAGGCCCGTGAAGCCTTCTCCCACCAAGCGCGCCGCCAATTCGCCCACGCGCTTTGGATTTTCCGACCAGTTCGCGGCCGAAGCAGCCAAATCTCCGCTCTCATCGTAGATGTAGGTGTAGGAGCGCAGCCGCGTGCGATATCTTCCCCCAAGAAGATCGCAGACGGGCACAGCGAAGTGCTTGCCGCATATGTCCCACATGGCGATGTCGAATGCGCTGATGACTCCCGCGATGAAATAGTCGGGATGGTGCGAACATAGCCCCGCATAGAGTTGTTTGCTCAGCACTTCTCTGTTGAGCGGATTGCGGCCGGCGAGATAACGGTTGAACACGTCGGTCGCAAGTTGCGCGAAACTGCGCTCAAGGCCGTACATGCTAAAGAGGATCGCGCACTCGCCCCATCCGACCAAGCCGCTGTCAGTCTCCAACCTGAGGAAGCACCAATAATAGCCGCCCCAATGCGGTGGCGGCGTTCGAACCACAAATGCCTGAACCTTCTTAAGCTGCATGTTGTGCTCCCTGTCGCGCCAATGGGGCGGCGCCCCACCCCAGTCCGGTTCGATCGGCCTACATCACATAAATTCCGCCCGGTTGTTGATGCCAAAATCCGTTCATGAGGCCGGGCGCGCCAACAATTGCCCTAAGGCGGGACAACGCGGCGTCGGGCGCCATGCGCCGGTGCAGCGTCTCGTCAAATATAGACGCAACTTCGACCATATTGAGCATGTGCGGCGAAAGCCGCATCGCGTTCACGCCAGAGGCAATCAAATCCGGCAGTTCGGCGATCAAACACAGATACGGATGCGACAACGTTTGCACGCCGTTGACGGTCAGAAGGCTCTCTCCATCGATTGTCTTCAAGTTCATGCCGTCGGTGTCGTCACCACAAACGAATTGGCAATTGTCCTTCACCCGCCCATGCGCGCGCGCATGATAGCATCGCGCCGAAAGCGCCAAAGGAGCGCGCCCGAAAACCTGCACCTCAACACCCACGCCAAGTTCGCGAGCGCGGGCGGCCATCGACGCGACCGAGCCGCGCGGCAACTCGCAAGGCAAGGTGACATGTGTCGCCCCGCCGCGCACCAGGACTTCGAGCGTCCGCTCATTGTACAGGTTGAAGTATTGACCGATGCGGTGCGGACTTCCGGCCCGAAAGTAAGTGCCGGCGGCGTCATTGATTTCAATTTCGCAGTTTTGGAGGCGGCACAGCGCCGACATCATCTCGCGTTCGCGCGGCAAGACGACTTCCGCCAATGACGACAACACCACTTTCTTGCCCGCTCGCTGCAGGCGTTCGACAATTTCCGGGATGTGCGGATCAAGAAACGGCGAGCGCTTCGAACACACGACCTCGCCTACATAGACGGCGCTGACAGGCGCCTCGTCCGCGATACGCGCATAAAAATCGCGCATGAACGCAGCCGGCCAATGAAACAAGACCGGGCCAAGTGTGATTTCGGGCGCGCGCGCTTGTTCCATTTTAGCGCCACCGCTTCGACTTGTACGCGCCTTCGGTCTGCTTCTGGCCTTCGGTGAGACCGATGAGATCGGCGACACGCGGCGCCCGCCCATCGGAAACGTCATCAATCGCTTCGCGGAACGCGGCGACAACCTTTTGCACGTACGCGCGCGACCGTTGCCGTCCTTCTATCTTGAACGCGTGGACGCCGGCGTGGATTAGATCCGCCAGCATCGGCGCCAGGTTGAGGCTAAGCGGCTCTTCAAAAGCGTAATACGGCTCGCTACGGCACGGCGCTACGTAGCGGCCTTTGCATAAGGTAGGATAGCCAGCCTTGTCGCCTGCGCCGAAACAATCGAGCATATGACCGCCGAGCCGGCTGGCCATGCCCCCGTCGGGAAGCGGTTCGAACTTCACGTCCGCCGCCGGCGAGCAAACACCATCCATGTTCGTAGACTGGCCGGTGACGTAATTCGTCAGACTGCACCGGCCTTCGAGCATGAGACCGTGATTTCCGAAAATGAATGCTTCGATCTCGCAGGGTATCGCTTGCGCAATCGCCTTGATTTCCGGGATTGTCAAAATCCGCGGCAACACCACGCGGCGCACCCCAAACTCCCGGCAATAATACTTTATCGCCTCCGGGCTTGAGGCCGATGCCTGCACCGATAGATGCAGCCGCGTGTCTGGATGGGCTTCGGCAGCGTAGGACGCAACGCCAATGTCCGCGACAATGAGCGCATCGGCGCCGCGCGCCACAGCGCCGTCCACCGCCTGGCGCCAGAGTTCGAATTTTCCGGCCGGCGGAAAAGTATTGAGCGCCACAAGCACCTTGGCGCCACGCGCGTGTGCGTAAGCAATTCCTCGGTCGAGCTCATCGGGCGTGAAGTTGAGACCGGGGAAATTGCGCGCGTTGGTCGCGTTCTGGAAGCCGCAATAGACGCAGTCCGCGCCGGCATCGACGGCATCGCGCAGAGCCGCCGGCGTACCGGCCGGACACACAAGGTCTGGCTTGATCATGGTTGCGCGCCGCGAAACGGCTTCCGCGCAGCGATATGACGCGCAAGCGCAAGCGCGCCGCGCCCCACCGCCCCGAACTGCGCCGCCGCCTGCTCGGCAAGCGGCCGGTCCAAGTCGTCAAGCGCGTTGCGCAACGCCACGACCGCCTCGGTGTTGCCCGAGACCTTGAGATCGCGTGAAAAGAACATGGCGTCCCCATCCTCTTCGCCGTCAATCATCCGCATCAGCTGCCAAAGGCTTGCAGCAATTTGCGCATCGCTCTGCGGCGCATTCGATCGCAGATATGCTCTCAGCACCGGCGCTTCGCGACGAGGCTCCAGATACAAGACGATCGGAAGATTGACGGGATCGATGATGAAACGCGTGGCTACGTGCGGCCCAATCCGATCGAACACGCTTGGGTTATCGGTCGCGATTTTGCGGGCAAGGCGGGCGAGCAGGCGTTGCAACGCACCTGAAAGCGGCGCCACGCCCCGCGACGACCTCGGGCCGCCATCGTGTCGAGCAACAGCGTTCATGAAATTCGGCTAGCAGAACCAACGCCTTCGACGATTGTTGAATATCAATCGCCTGCGCGATGCGGTGGCGCGAGTTGCATCATCTCGGTCGGTGGTTGTGGCGCGACCAGCGTTCCGTACGCGCGCAAAGCGACCGCGACGTTGGCGACAAGCACGCAGCGGCCATCGCAACGCATCCGCTATCGGCGCTTGAAGCGCATCAACCGCGCAATCGAAATTTGGCAATCCGCCTGACGATGCAAGTAACGCCACGCACTACACGCGGCTTCGGGTCAGATGCGGGCCGAACCCTGGGCCGGCTTTTGCGCGTGAGCTCGCATTAAACCCTTATTAACACCGGTTGTTGGCCTCGGCGTAATATATATAGTATGCTTCAGTACCATAATAGGTGTTCAAGCATGATCCGCCCCGCCGACGACTCGCTCTTTGAGATATCAAATGGTGTGGGGCTGCTGACGCTCAATCGTCCAGACCATGGCAACTCAATCCGCGCCGAGGCAACTCCCAGCCTCGTTCGTTTCTTTCGTGAAGCGCAACTTGATTCCGGCGTGCGTTGCCTCGTCATCCGAGGCGCGAGAAAGCACTTTTGCACCGGCGGCGACGTGCAAGCATTCGCGCGGGCGCTCAAGCAGTCTCGTGAGGACGTTCAAAGGGATTTTAACGAGCGTTTGCAGCGCGCCGCGGAATTGGTGGAGGCCGTGGCGTCCTTCGATCGGCCAATTATCGCGAGCTGCAGAGGCGTGGTTGCCGGCGCCGGCCTACTCTTCGCCCTCGCCGCGGATTGGACGCTGGCCGATGAAACCGTGCAATTCATGTTTTCACACACGCGCGTTGGACTCTGCGTCGATGGCGGTGTGAGCTATTTCCTTCCGCGCATTGTCGGCCCACGTGTCGCAAAGCAATTGGCGATGACTGGCGCCGTGGTCGCGGCGACCGAAGCTCAAAAGCTAGGCCTCGCCACCTCGATCTTCGCCGCCGGCGAACTCGAAACCCAGGTGGAGAAGCTATCCACCAAGCTCGCGCGCTCACCCCAAGCGGCGGTAAGCATCACGAAGCGCCTGATCGACGATCACGCCAACCTGCGCCGGCGGCTGGATGCTGAGCGCGAAGGCATCGTCGCTTGCGTCGGCAGCGACGACTTCGTTGAGGGCGTGCGCGCCTTTACGGAGAAACGACAAGCGCGCTTTCCCTCGGCGGCCGACGCCTAGCAAACGCCGCTATTGGAGCGCCCCGCAATATATGCTATCGAATAGTACGGAAATGACCGTATTTTTCGGAGCGAAGTCCGGATGGCGAACAGCAAATCTGCCGGCGGCAAAGCAGCAAAGGCGCCGCCGCGCCCGGTTGCGCGGCCATTTCGCATCGGCTTTCTCGTGCATGACGTCTCACGGATGCGGCGCACATTGTTTGACCAGGCGGTGAGGCCTCTTGGACTCACTCGCTCACAATGGTGGGTGCTCGCCAACCTTTCACGCCATGACAGTGAGAACGGCGTGATGCAAACCGAACTCGCGAAGTTGTTGGACGTCGGCAAGGTCACCGTGGGTGGCCTGATCGATCGCCTGGAAGCCAGCGGCCACGTCGAACGTAAGCCCGATGCCGTCGATCGTCGGGCAAAACGGGTGCTGATTACGGCGAAAGGCTATCGCGTCATCGAACAGATGTCCGAGGTCGGCAATGAGCTGAACCGGACTATCTTGGAAGGCATTTCTCGCGACCGCGTCAAGGCAGCCGAAGAGGTGCTCCACGATATGAAGGACAATTTGAAGCGGCGATTGAACGGCATGACCGTCGATCTTGAGGAAGACGATATCTAAGCTGAAGCGCGGCGCTCTCGTGCGATCGGCGCCGCGAATCGCGCTCGACCACGATCGAGGACGATAACGTCGCGCTCCAGCACACGCGCCCGAAACGCCACTTCCGCGCCATCGCCAAAGATTTCCACGCGAATGGTCTCACCTGGAAACACAGGGCGGCTGAAGCGTACGGACATTGCCGACAGCCGCTCCGGCTCGTCAGCGTCCACCGCTTCAATCAAGCCACGGCACGCGATGCCCATGGTGCACAGCCCGTGCAGAATAGGACGCTCGAAACCTGCCTTCTTTGCCGAACCCGGGTCGGCGTGGATCGGATTATAGTCGCCGCTCAAGCGATAGATCAGCGCCGATTGCGGGAGCGTCGGAATATCGACGACGCGGTCCGGCGCACCAGGCGGCAACGGCTCAGGCTGAGCCGGCGCGTCGCCAAAACCACCCTGCCCGCCATCTCCGCGCAGAATCACAGTGCTGCGAACTGTCGCCAGATGATCACCGGTTGCGACGTCAAAAAGCTCCTTGTCCTGAAAGAGCGCGGCGCCGCGATCTTTGCCACGATCTTCAATGGCGGAAATCTTGTAGACGCCGCGCACGGCGCCTTCAGGCGGAAGTGGTCTATGCACTTCGAAGCTCTGCTCACCGTGCAGCAGTTTCAACCAATCGACGCCAAACTCCGGACGTCGAATCCAGAAGCCCGGATGAGCCAATACAGCCGACATCGAAGGCAGCGCACGCAATCCCTCCTCAAACACGAACTGCAGCTGGCGGGCATCGAGAGGGTCGGCGCCGAAGCCGAGGCCCAACGCGTACAGCATGGTGTCGCGCTTGGTGTAGACGTGCTCGATCGGAGGCAGATCCAGCTCTCGCAACGCGTCCAGGTTCATGGGCCGATTCCAATTCGGTATTGTTCGCTACAGTATGATATATTTGCGTCCATAAGGGAAGGTCAGAAACCCACCTGGTCGAATCCCTTGGTTTGCAAGCGCGCACGCGCCTCAGCTGGCGAAGCCACCTCAAGGCCCAGACCCTCAATGATCTTGCGGACTTGCCGCACCTGTTCGGCATTTGAAGACGCGAGCTTGCCTGGGCCGATCCAGAGAGAATCTTCGAGACCCACGCGGACGTTGCCGCCCATTGCCGCCCCCATCGCAGCGACCGGCATTTGACTGCGCCCAGCGCCAAGCACCGACCAAATATACTTGTCGCCAAACAGGCGATCGGCCGTGCGCTTCATGTGCATCACGTCATCGGGATGCGGACCGATGCCTCCCAACAATCCGAACACGGTTTGCACAAATAGCGGCGGCTTCACCAAGCCTTCCTGAAGGAAGTAGTGCAGATTGTAGAGGTGGCTCGTGTCGTAGCACTCGAACTCGTAGCGCGCGCCGGATTCGTTCAGAGTATTCAGCGCGTAGGTGATGTCCTTGAACGAATTTCGAAATACGAGGTCGCGCGACGCTTCCAGCATTTGCGGCTCCCAATCGTAGCGAAACTCCTTGAAGCGCTTCAGCATCGGGAACAGCCCGAAATTCATCGATCCCATGTTGAGCGAGGCGATTTCGGGACGCCACACTTCCGCAGGACGCACACGCTCTTCGACCGGCATAAACGGCGACCCGCCGGTTGTGAGATTGACGACGACATCCGAACTCTGTTTCACGACGCGCAAGAATGGCTCGAACGCTTCGGGTGCTTGATCGGGCCGTCCGTCCTCGGGGTTGCGAGCGTGCAAGTGTACGATCGCCGCGCCCGCGTCCGCGGCCGCCAACGCGGCCTCGGCAATCTCCTCCGGCGTCACTGGTAAATGCGGCGACATGCTCGGCGTATGGATCGATCCCGTCACCGCGCACGTGATAATGACCTTAGTGTCGCTCACCGAACATTTCTCCACCTAAAGTCTGTCGCGAATTTTCCGCCATGCGCGCTCCAGCTCCGTCGCGAACCGCGGCGCGGCGACAGCCATGATTGCTTCAGCCCGTTCGAACACAGACTTTCCGCGCAAATCCGCGGCGCCCAATTCGGTGACGATAAAGTCAACGTCGGTACGCGGAATCGTCGTGACAGCGGACCCGTCGAGGACCGGCACAATGCGGGAAACGCCACCGCCTGTTGACGGTAGTGCAACGATGCTCTTGCCTTGCGCCGCGTGACGGCCCGCGCGCGAAAAATCGGGCGCACCGCCTGCACCGCTAATGGCGCGACCGCCAAGACGCTCGAGATTGCACTGACCAAAGAGGTCCACTTCAATCGCGGCGTTAACGGCGACGAGGCGCGGGATCGCGAACAGATTGAGCGGATTGTGGGTGACGTCACAGCCCGCGATGTGAACGTCGGGGTTTCCTGCTATCCAGTCGTAAAGCCGCCGCGTGCCCAGCGCCATGCAGCCGGTAAGAGCCCGATCGCCGCGAAGAGTGCCGGCGGCCGCGAGATCGATCACGCCGTCCGAAAGCATGCCGGACCAGAGCGCCAGCTCTCGCCGATCGCGCAACAATTCCAGAAGTGCGCCCGGCGTTTTGCCAATGCCAACCTGTAAGACGCTTGCGTCCTCGATCAGCGGTGCAACGTTCCGAGCCACATCGAGCGAAACTG
>JADLHI010000502.1 GCA_020848895.1 Hyphomonadaceae bacterium | reverse complement strand
GCCGGCGTTGTGCGACTCAACGATCCGGATCACATCTTCGTTCGCCTGGCTCTGCGGGTGTCGTGTCGGCAGCGGCGTTTGTGCGCGGATCGAGTCCGGCTCGCGCTGATCGCGCGTGATCGCGCCCGCGAATTTCGGCTTGAAGCCAAGGTATTCATTGCACGCCAGCGAGAACTGATCGAACACTTTGCGGCCTTTGACGCGGTTCTCCGCCATGTTCACGATCACCCACGGCGTGATCTGCGATCCCTGCAGGCGCAGCAGCTTCACCATCGCATACGCATCGGTGAGGGCAGTGGGTTCTTCCGTGGTCACCAGGATCAGACGATCCGCCGCGCGCGCAAAGCGCAATACGGTGGGGTCGATGCCGGCGGCAAGATCCAGGATCACGCGATCATAGTGCGGCGTCAGCCGCGTCAAACCGTTGGCGATACGCGCCACTTCTTCAAGCTTTACCGCGCCCAGCGCGCCCGAGCCCGAGTGGCCAGCGATGAGATCGAAACCGCCATTGCGTCCAGGCCCGCCCATCACCGGCGTCACCGCGGACTCTAATTCGAGGAAACCGCGCACCACCGAGTGCACATCGGCCGTCGGCCGCACGCCCAGCTGCACGTCAACGTTGGCAAGCCCGAGATCGCAATCGACCAGCAGCGCCCGCTGGCCCGCGCGCCCAAACGCGATCGACAGCATTGTAGAAAGCCACGTCTTGCCGACACCGCCTTTCCCGGAGGCGATCGCATAGACCGGCGCAGCGCGTGTGCGCGGCAGCGGCTGATCAATGGCGTTTGCGCCTGACATACTACCGGTATGCACGCGTAACGATTGCTGAGGTCTTAGCGGCGCGCCTGATTTTGGTGAACGCAACCTTAATTACAGTGAATTTGCCTATGGACCGCCGACGCCCCGCCGGCAGGCAGCGGTGCTGGCTGGCGAGGGCGCCGGCGGTCCATATTCCTTAAACCTGCCCCATCGCCTTCAGACGCACCTTCGCGTGCACTTCCGATTGCCCCATCACCGCCGTGCTCGGCCGGAAGCGCTCGATCAGCGAGCGCACGAACGGGCGGATCGCGGGGGAGGTGAGCAGCACCGGCGTCTCGCCTTGCTGCGCCGATTTCTCAAACGCCGTGCGCACGTCGGCGACAAAGTCATGCAACTTCGATGGCGCTAGCGCCAATGTGCGTTGCTGTCCTTCGCCAATCAGCGCCTCGGCGAACGCCAGTTCCCAGTTCGGGGAAAGCGTCAGGATCGGCAGCGCGCCCGACGGATTGCGGTGCTGATAGCAGATCTGCCGCGCCAGGCGCGCGCGCACGTGCTCGGTGATCAGCACCAGATCGTGCATCGCCGGCGCCGCTTCCGCGATCGCTTCGATAATCGCGCCAAGATCGCGGATCGAGACGCGCTCTTTCAGCAGATTCTGCAGCACGCGCTGCACGCCCGACCACGAAATATGCGCTGGCGCGACATCATCGAGCAGCGTCTGCGTGTCCTTGGGCAGCTCTTTCATCAGCTTCTTCACTTCGGCGAACGTCAAGAGTTCGCTCATGTATTCTTTGATGACTTCGGTGAGGTGCGTCGCCAACACCGTCGCCGGATCGACAACGGTATAACCGCGGAAGCTTGCTTCTTCGCGCGCCCGTTCGTCGATCCACTTGGCGTCGAGGCCGAATGCAGGCTCCTTCACCGCTTCGCCCGGCAGCGCGACGCCGGTTCCTGTCGGGTCCATCGCCAGCAGGTGCCCCATCTTCAATTTGCCTTCGCCCGCGTCCATTTCGCGGATACGGATCGCGTAGGCGTCAGCCGGCAACTGCACATTGTCGAGAATGCGCACGCTCGGCATCACGAAGCCGTAGTCTTGCGCCAAGGTCTTGCGTAGCGCTTTGATCTGATCGGTGAGGCGGCGGCCTTGTACGTCGTTGATGAGCGGCAGCAGCGCAAACCCAATCTCGATGCGCGCATCGTCCATCGCCAGCGACGATTGCGGCGTCTCTTCAACGGCAGGCGCGGGCGGCGGCGCTTCGGCCGCTGCCTTGAGCGACGCCTCGTTCGCCTGGCGCAACCGCCACGCCAACAAACCAGACGCGCCAGACAGAATAAGGAACGGCAACATCGGCATGCCCGGCAGCATGGCGACGCCGAGCGCACACGCGGACACAACGCCAAGCGCAACTGGATATGAAGCCAACTGCTTCGCGAGAGCCTTATCGGCGGCGCCATCGATGCCGGCCTTGGTCACGAGCAAACCGGCGGCGACGGAGATGATGAGCGCCGGGACTTGCGTCACCAGTCCGTCGCCGACGGTCAGCAGCGTG
>JADLHI010000242.1 GCA_020848895.1 Hyphomonadaceae bacterium | reverse complement strand
CGGCCATAATCGTGGCGAGCACCAGTCCGTCATAACCGTGCGTATGGATCACACCATACACGACGACGATAAATGCGCCGGTCGGACCGCCGATCTGAAAGCGCGATCCGCCGAGCGCCGAAATGACAAAGCCGGCGATGACCGCAGTGATCAGCCCCTTATCCGGAGTCGTCCCCGAAGCGATCGCGATCGCCATGGCCAACGGCAGGGCGACAATCGCGACGGTCAGCCCGGCAAGCGCGTCCGCCCGGAAACCCGCGAAGCTATAGCCTTCCTGCGCGATCACGGTGATCGATTTGGGGATATAGATGCGCCAGTCGAATGCCGGCCTCTTCGGTTCTGATTCGTTCAACGCCATGACATCAGGACTTCATGCGTGCGGTGCGCAGCGTGGCGAATTCATCCAGCTCCGCATCTTCGCGCTTGGCGCGCTTTAGCTTCTCGCGCTGCTCTTCCAACTCGATCAAGCGCTCAAACTTGCGCACCTCCGTATGAGCTTCGGCGATCAGCGTGCGCAGGCGTTCGGTTTCTTGCGCGATCAGGACGCGCTCGGCATCCAGCGCTTTGCGCACGGCCATGGCGGCGACGGCGTAACCGCCATAGGCGCGGGCGGATTCGTAATCGCGCTGGGCGAGCATTTGTTCGTTGCGCAGGGTTTGTTCGTGGCCTTCGATGCGCTGGACGACATTGGCGTCCTTGGCGACCTGATCGGCCAGCGCACGGCGTAGCGTCTCAAGATCGCGCTCGGCGAGTTTTAGGAGGGTGCGGAAGGCTTTCATGATCGCAACTCCTCCCCCCTTGTGGGGGAGGTGTCCGCGGAGCGGACGGAGGGGGGGCGATCCGACGCATCAGGCGCCGGGGCGGTTGAACGCCCCCCACCCCCTACCCCCGCCCCGCGAGGGGGCGGGGACTCTATGCTGCACATCACTGTAGCGCGTCCTCGAGCATGCCGAAGCTTTCGGCGAGGGTTGAATGTTCGTCGCGGTGCTGTGTCAGCACGCGTTCGATGGCGGGGCGGACGCGAATGGCTTCATCAACCTGTGGATCGGCGCCGGGCTTGTAAGCGCCGATGCGGATGAGTTCTTCCATTTCGCCATAGAGGCTGAGCGCTTCGCGAGCCCGGGCGACGAGCGCGTTCTCTTCGGCGGTGTGGCACATCGGCATGAGACGCGAGATCGACTTCAGCACGTTGATCGCCGGATAGCGGCCGCGTTCGGCAATGCTGCGTTCCATCACGATGTGTCCATCGAGAATGCCGCGCACGGCGTCGGCGATCGGTTCGTTGTGATCGTCGCCATCGACGAGCACGGTGAAGAGCGCGGTGATGGATCCCTGCTCGCCTTCGCGGCCGGGACCGGCGCGTTCGAGCAGTTTTGGAAGTTCGGCGAAGACGGACGGCGTGTAGCCTTTGGTGGTCGGCGGCTCGCCGACGCCGAGACCGATCTCGCGTTGCGCCATCGCGAAGCGGGTGACGGAGTCGATTAGCAGCAGCACGTCCTTGCCTTCGTCGCGGAAATGCTCGGCGACGGCGCAGGCCATGTGCGGCGCGAGACGACGGCGGGCGGCGCTTTCGTCCGAGGTCGCCACGACGACGACAGAGCGGCGGCGGCCTTCTTCACCGAGCGTATCCTCGATAAACTCTTTCACCTCGCGGCCGCGTTCGCCGACCAGGCCGATGACGATCACGTCGGCGTTGGCGCCGCGCGCCAGCATCGACATCAACACCGATTTGCCGACGCCGGAGCCGGCGAACACGCCCATACGCTGGCCGCGGCAAAGCGCAGCGAAGATGTTGAGCGCACGCACGCCAACATCGAGGCGCCCACCGACGCGGGCGCGATCATGCGCCGACGGCGGCGGCGCGCGGACCGGTGTGGGCTTCAGCCCATTCGGCAGCGGCCCCTCGCCATCCACCGGATTGCCGAAGCAATCGATGACGCGGCCGAGCCAGGCTTGCGACGGCCGCGCCACGGGCGCCGCGCCTTCGAGCACCACACGCGCCCCGGGGCGGATGGCTTCGATGGAATCGTACGGCGCGATCAGCGCGCGATCTCCACGGAACCCTACGATCTCTCCACGCGCCGATGTGTAGCCGTGAATCGTCACGCGTGCGCCGAGCGCAAGCGCTTCCATCGGCCCCGTGACTTCAACGAGTGCGCCAGAAAGTCCCGTCACGCGTCCTTCGAAGCGACGCGGATCGAGCGCGTGAATCTCTTCAGCAAGCTTAGAAAGAAGTGATGACATCGCGCGTGCGAGTTTCCTCACACTTCTTTCAGCCGGTATGGTGAATCAAAACCTAACGCGCTGCGCTTGGTTTAAGCGGCTCGTCCTGTTGCCGATTCAAAATCAACGGCTTGTGCTTGCATTTTCTTCAGCATCTAGAGCTTGCCGCCAGACTCGAACACTGATTCACACGTCTTAACGGAGCTGATTGAGGGGCGGGTCGAGGCAACTAATGGCGGATAACGATACCAATTCGTTGCGCTGTTAATACTTCTTACAGAGTTGATAGCGACTCTGTGGATTAACGTTGCCGAGGCCTTGCGCCAGCGGGGAGCATTCAATGCGAGTCTTGTTGATCGAAGACGATAGCGCCACTGCGCAGGGTATCGAGCTGATGCTGAAGTCCGAGGGCTTCAATATCTACTCGACCGACCTGGGCGAGGAAGGCATCGACCTTGGCAAGCTCTACGATTACGACATCATCGTACTCGACCTGACGCTGCCCGACATGCACGGCTACGACGTGCTGAAGCAGCTCCGGGTCGCGCGGGTGAATACACCGATTCTGATCCTCTCGGGCACCGCCGATATCGACACCAAGGTCCGCGGCCTTGGCTACGGCGCCGACGATTACATGACCAAGCCCTTCAACAAGGACGAACTGATCGCGCGGATCAACGCGATCGTCCGCCGCTCCAAGGGCCACGCTCATTCCGTCATCAAAACGGGCGACATCGTCGTCAACCTCGATGCGAAGACGACCGAGGCTCACGGCCAGCGCGTCCACCTGACGGGCAAAGAATACCAAATGCTGGAGTTGCTCTCGCTCCGCAAAGGCACGACGCTGACGAAAGAGATGTTCTTGAACCATCTCTACGGCGGCATGGACGAGCCGGAACTGAAGATCATCGACGTGTTCATCTGCAAGCTGCGCAAGAAGCTGGCGGCGGCCACGGGCGGCGAACACTACATCGAGACGGTCTGGGGCCGCGGCTACGTGCTGCGCGATCCGCAAGAAGCCGGCGCGACGGCCTCCGTGACGAGCGGTGTGGCGGCAGCCTAATTCTCCGAATTCACGCTACGCCCTCGTGTAGCGGTTTGAACTCACGTAGCCTCGGGATCGAAAGATTCCGAGGTTTTCGTTTACCATGATCCATCGGCGCGATGTTCTGCGTGCGAGTGCGGCGGCGGTGGCGGGCATGGCGCTGCCGGCGGCGGCGGATCAAGGCGCGGCCGCCGATCTGCGTCGGCTTGTAGATCGCCTGGCGGATCGCTCGCGGGTGACGCGGCCGTTCTTGTTGCGGCGATTCGATGCGGCGCGGCTCAATGCGCGTGAGCGCGTGCTTTATGAGACGCTGCTGCCCGGCGCTGACGCGGACGCTGCGCTGGCGCAGCGGGCTTGGGGCAAGAATGGCGCGCCCTACCCTGTCACACACCGCAACGGCAATTGGCGGCGCGCGGCGGAGATGCGCGAAGAGGACCCCATCCGTAATGCGGTGCGCACCGTCAATCAGGACACGAATGCAATCGAAGCCAGTGCGCGGCGCGGGGTTGTGGCGCCAGGGTTTGTGATTGATGCGACGCTGCCGGAATTGCGGAACGCCGCGCAGCGCGTGCAAGCGGCGAACGTTGCGGATGGGGACACGCTGGTTGCGGCGCTGACGCGGCAGGCGCAGGTGCTGGAAGCGCAGCGCGCGGCGGCGCCGGAGGAGCCTGGGGTTTGGCGCTTGCCGGATGGCGATGAGTTCTACGCGCAGACGCTTCAACTCCAACTCGGCGCGGAGGTCGATCCCCGCGAAGCGCATGGGCGGGCGTTGGAGCGCTGCCATGCATGCCAGCGCGAGGCGGATCGTTTGTTGCGGGCGCAAGGCCTGACACAAGGCGCCGTGGCGCAGCGTTTGAAGGCGTTCGCGGCTCTGGATCGGTTTCAAGTTCGCGATCGGGATGCGGTTGTCGCGGGTATGAACGCGCAGCTTGAGAAAGTGCGCGCCCTGCTTCCTGGCGCGATTGACGCGACAGCGACAGGCGCCATTCAGCGGCTCGATCCGGCGCGCAGCAACAACGGCACGCGCGGGACGCGCGTCGGCGCGAACTATCTGGTGGACATGCAGGCGCGACGGCCAACGTGGTCGTTCGCGAGCGTCGTGCATCACGAGCATACGCCGGGACACAT
>JADLHI010000241.1 GCA_020848895.1 Hyphomonadaceae bacterium | reverse complement strand
GTGATCGCGTCGAGTTCTTCTGAAAACGCCTTGACGGTATGCTCAGCCATTGTGGCTCCGAAGCTTAGCCGAAGCGGCCCGTGATGTAGTCCTGCGTGCGCGAGTCACGCGGGTTGGTGAAGATTTCCTCGGTCGCGCCGGTTTCAACCAGCTTGCCCAAGTGGAAGAAGGCCGTCTTCTGCGACACGCGCGCCGCTTGCGCCATGGAGTGCGTCACGATGACGATGCAGTAGTTTTCGCGCAGTTCGTCGATCAGTTCTTCGATCTTCGCGGTGGCGATCGGATCGAGCGCCGAGCACGGCTCATCCATGAGAATGATGTCCGGGTTCACCGCCACGGTCCGGGCGATGACGAGACGCTGCTGCTGACCGCCGGACAGCGACGTGCCCGGTTGCGCCAAGCGATCCTTCACTTCATCCCAAAGGCCAGCGCGGCGCAGCGATTGTTCGACGATGCCGTCCATATCTTTCTTGGCGCGCGCCATGCCGTGGATGCGTGGGCCGTAAGCGACGTTGTCGTAGATCGACTTTGGAAACGGGTTCGGCTTCTGGAACACCATGCCGACGCGCGTGCGCAGCACGACCGGGTCGACGTTCTTGGCGTAGGCGTCCTTGCCTTCGATCTGCAGCGAGCCGGTAACGCGGCAATTGTCGATGAGATCGTTCATCCGGTTGAAGCAGCGTAGGAACGTGGTCTTGCCGCAACCGGACGGGCCGATGAAGGCGGTGACGGCGCGATCGGGAATATCCATCGAGACGTCGAACAGCGCCTGTTTGTCTCCGTAATGCACGTTCACGTCGCGCGCGGCGATCTTGATAGCGACGCCGGCCAGCGAACCGGCGCTCGCCTTCACGGTCGGGGCGATCATGGCCGGGCTGTTGTTCATCGTGCGCTCGGAACCGACTGCGGAAAATTCCATGGTATTCGACCCCTTAGCACAGCGCCCGCGCACCGAGTCGCCTTCAGCGCCCGATGCGGAGCGTATGTAGGGGGCTTCCGTGACACTGATGTGAAATCGCCCCCGCGTTTCATCAGCCCTCCTCCGCCAATTCCACATAGGCCGCGAACGCCGAACCGCGCCCGGGCTGGCTTTCGACCAGGAAGCCGCCGCGGTGGCGGTTGACGATATGCTTAACTATGGCGAGGCCCAGCCCGGTGCCGCCGCGTTCATTGCCGAGTTCGCGCTCGACGCGGAAGAAGCGTTCGCCCAAGCGCGGCAGGAATTGCTTGGCTACGCCGGGACCCGAATCCTCGACGCGCACGTAGGCGTAAGAACGGTTGGCGGCGGCGGCCGGCGTCAGCAGCGCAACGCGTCCTGCCTCCTCCCAGCGCCGGCCCGCTTGCGCGGAGACTTCTTCGCGGTCGCCGGATGCGCCAACTTCGATGCGCACAACGCCGCCATCGGGCGTGTATTTGACGGCATTGTCGACAAGGTTTTGCACCACCTGCGCAAGCTGAAAACGCTCACCGACGACGCGGACCGGCGCGCTGGGCGCGCGTAAATCCAAGGTGACGTTGCGCTCTTTCAGCAGCGGCGCGAGCGAATCCGCCACCTCGCGCGCAACCGC
Organism: Hyphomonadaceae bacterium; assembly: GCA_020848895.1. Classification (GTDB taxonomy): domain Bacteria; phylum Pseudomonadota; class Alphaproteobacteria; order Caulobacterales; family Aquidulcibacteraceae; genus Vitreimonas. The sequence goes on along the minus strand of JADLHI010000241.1, from coordinate 11,494 downwards.
CGCCAGATCGGCGCGATCGGACGGCGGCACGTGCTCGTCAAGTTCGATGCGCGACAGCGAAAGCAGGTCGTCGATCAACCGGCGCATGCGATCGGCTTGCACCTGCATCATGCCGAGAAAGCGATCGCGGTCAGCGCTGTTGTCGCGCGCCGGACCGGAGAGCGTTTCGATCAGCAAAGTCAGCGACGCGAGCGGCGTGCGCAGTTCATGGCTCGCATTGGCAAGGAAATCTGCGCGCATGCGCTCGGTGCTGATTCTCGCGGTTTGATCGTGAAAAACCAGCATCGCGGCTCGGTCGGCGCCCCATGTCACAGGCGCGACGTAGCAGCGTGTGTGGCGATCAACCTGCGCCGGCGTCTCGTATTCCACCGATTGCGTTTGGCCTTCGCGCACAGCGCCTTGAACGGCCTCAAGCACGTCGGGGTGGCGCAAGATCGAGGTCAGAAACTGACCTCGCGCTTCGAAGTGCATCTGCCGGCGAGCCGCCGCGTTCGAGCTGACAATGCGGCCCTCGGAATCCACCAGCAACGCAGGATCGGGCATCGCCTCCAGCAGCGGCGCCAATTCAGCAAGGCCAACCAGTTCTGTCTGGTCGTCGCGGCTTGGAGCAATCACGAAACGGCGCGCCTCGCGCATGGCCCAATATGCGGCCGCCGCCGCGAGCACCATCAGCACCGCCGCGGTGGCGCTGGTGGTCAGCGCCCACACCGCCGCGAGCGCGCCAAGGGCGGCCGCCGCCCACGCGGCAGCCGGAATGCGCTCCAAACGAAGGCGCCGCTCGAAGCGGTTCATGGCCATACGGCCCGGCTTAAGGCTCGGGCGCAGAGTCGCCAAGGCGAGGTGTCGGCTGGCGGTCGGCCCGAACGTCATCAGGGCGGGAGCCGGTCGTCGCTGAAATTTGTCGGTTCGTCGTGCGCTGCCGCCGGTCGCATCCAAAAACCCAGGCGCCGGCATCCCACTGGGGACGGGAGAGGTGCGCCCTGGCTAGGTTGGGGATTAATCCATATCGATTTTCAATACACTTTTATTGACTTTCGAGAGGCGGATAGCTAGAGCGGCGGTGTGAGGGATTATGAAGAACGGGGTTCGACTGTTGGTCGGCATGGGGCTGGTCGCCCTGGCTGGATCATGTGCGGGGCGCAATCTCCCGCCCGAGCCGGACTCCTACGTCGCTGCTGACGCCATCGGCGCTGAGCGCGCGGCGGATCTCGCGACTTCCCCAGCGGCAACATGGCTCGATGACATGAGTTCCACCGAGATGTCGACGATGGCGCGCGAAGCGCTTGCCGGCAGCCCGGACCTGCAGATCGTCGAAGCGCGCTATCGCGCGGCGCGTTGGCGCGCGCGCGGCGCGTTCGGCGGCAGCCTGTTGCCGAACTTAAGCGTCGGCGCCAGCGGCACGCGCACCGAAGAACCGACAGCCACGGAAGAACGCATTCGCACCGAGTTTATGACCTCGAGCGTCGTCGCCAATTGGGAAATCGATCTTTGGGGCCGGCTCACCGCGCAAGCGCTCGCCGCCGATTTGAGCGCCGATGCAGCGCGCCAAGATTTGAACGACGCGCGTCTCTCGGTCGCCGGCCAATCGGCGCGCGCTTGGGTCGATCTGATCGAAGCGCAGCAATTGCTGGCGTTGGCGCAAGAAGATTTGCAAACGCGCGAGCGCGCGCTGGATCTCACCCAGCGCCGCTACGATGCGGGCCTCATATCTTCGCTCAATCTGCGCACCGCACGCAGCCAAGTGGCTTCGGCGCGCGGCTTCCAAGCGCAAGCGCAAGACTCGCTGCTGATCGCTTCGCGGCGCTTGCAGGAAATCATGGGCCGCTACCCGGACGGCTCGCTCCGCGCTGAAGGCGAATTGCCCACGCTCGGCCCGCTCGCCGCCGCCGGCGCGCCGGGCGATCTGCTGGAACGACGCCCAGATGTGCTGGCTTCCGAAAACCGCATGCGGGCGGCGGGCTTTCGCATTCACGAAGCGCGCGCGGCGATGCTGCCGCGGCTGACGCTGCGCGCCACTGCCGGGGCGACCGATCTTGGCCCCAACCCGTCGATCAACAACATCGATGACAGCGCCAATTTGATCTCCAACATCGTCGCCGGCATCACCATGCCGATCTTCAACGGCGGCGCCCTGATTGCGGAATCGCGCGCTTCCGTCGCCGATCGGCGCGCGGCTGCCTCAGAATACGTGCGCACTTCAATCGCGGCTTGGCGCGAGGTTGAAGGCACGATCAGCGCCGATCAATCGCTGCAAGTTCGCGAAGAGCAATTCGCCATCGCCGCCAACGAAGCACGCGAAGCGCAGGCCTTGGCCGAGCGCGAATACGCACGCGGCGTCGCGACATTGTTCGAACTGATCGACGCCTACACCCGCCGCATCGACGCCGAACGCGGCCTCATCACGGCGCGCTCGGCGCGCGTCTCCAATCGCATTTCTTATCACGTCGCTCTAGGCGGCGGCGCCCGCACTGGCGGGATCGACGAAGACCGGGAACCGACGCCATGAACAAGATGGACATCAACATGATGACGCAGACAGCGCCGGACGACGACAAGCCGAAGGGTATTGTCGGGTTCATTCGTCGCGCCGCGATTTTCGCGGCCCCCCTCGTCGTGATCGTCGGCGGCGGGCTCCTGCTCGCGGTGATGATCGCGACCGGCCCCAAGGCCAAAGAGAAAGGCGAGCCGCCGCACGCGCCGGCAGTGCAGTTCGCCGTCGCTCACGCGCGGCCGACAACAGTTTCGATCAACGTGCAAGGCGAAGCGCGTCCGCGCGTGGAAGCCACGCTTGCCGCGCAAGTCGCCGGCCGGATCGTTTGGGCGAGCCCGAAGTTCTCCGAGGGCGGCTCGTTTACCGAAGGCGAAGTCATGGCCCGCATCGATGCCGCCGACTATCAGCTCGCCGTCGTGCGCGCGCGCGCCCAGGTCGCCCAAGCGCAAGAAGGCCTGACGCGTGAGGAAGCCGAAGGCGAACTCGCACGCCAAGATTGGCAGGCATTGGGTCGCGGCGATCCTCCGCCGCTTGCCGTGCGCGAACCGCAATTGGCGCAGGCGCGCGCGCAACTGGCTTCAGCGGAAGCCGCGCTCCGCTCCGCTGAACTCGACCTCAACCGCGCTTCGATCCGCGCGCCGTTTACCGGCCGCGTACGCGAACGCCGTGCAAACGTTGGCGATTATGTCGGCCCCGGCTCGCCGGTCGCGGTGATGTTCTCGACCGACACGATGGAAATCCGCGTGCCGCTAACGGACGCCGATCTGGCTTCGATGCGCCTGCCGGTTGGCTTCACCGCGTCGGGCGCCAACCAAGGTCCGGAAGCGCACGTCACCAGCGTGACCGGCGGGCGCATTCAAGCTTGGGAAGGCCGGCTTGTGCGTACCGAAGCCTCCGTCGATGCGCGTACGCGCTTGGTGTACGGTGTCGTTGAGGTGCGCGATCCGTTCGGCGCGCGCCACACCACGCCGCTTGCGCCGGGCATGTTCGTACAAACGCGCCTCGAAGGCTCGAACCGCGAAACGCTGGTCGCCGCGCCGCGAAGCGCCCTGAAGCGCAACGAATTCGTCTATGTGGTGACGCCGCAGAACACGATCGACGTGCGCCAGGTGCGCGCCGCGCAAACCACCGCCGACGAAGTGCTCTTCCGCGAGGGCCTCGCCGACGGCGAACGCGTCGTCGTCTCGGTGCTCACCTCACCGCGTCAAGGCATGGAAGTGACGCCGATCGACCGCGAAGGCGGCACGGCCCAGCAACCTGCCGCGGCGCAACCGCCTGCACAACAGAACCTCGATATTCGCCCGTAATTACTCGCCTCGCTTCGGCGAGGAATGAAGGACTGATGTTATGCTGAAGGGCCTCGTCGCCTGGTGGGGACACAACCCCGTCGCCGGCAACCTGCTGATGTTGTTCGTGGCGATCGCGGGCATCGCCTCCTTCAACAAGATGGAGAAGGAGTTCTGGCCGCCAGGACGCGATAACAGCGTTTACGTGCAAGCCTCCTGGCCGGGCGCGAGCCCCGAGGACATGGAAAGCCAGGTCATCGTCCGCATCGAAGAAGCGACGGCCGGTCTCGATGGCGTCGACTGGGTGCGTTCGCGCTCGGGCGAAGGCTTCGGCTGGGTCAGCATTCAATCTGAGTCAGGCGCCGACATCGACGCCATGACGCAAGAAGTGCGTTCGCGCGTCGAATCCATCTCCGGCTTGCCCGCCGCGATGGACCCAATCCGCGTGACGCGCCAAGTCGGCCGCAATGCATCGTTCATCATCGGCCTGCACGGCAATGTCGATGAGCGCACCTTGCGCGACACGGCCGAGCGGCTGCGCGATCAGATTTCGCTGCTGCCCGGCGGCGCCAATACGGAAGTGTGGGGATCACGCCCGCCTGAAGTCTCGATCGAAGTCTCCGAAGCCTCGCTGCAGGCGTTCGGCCTTACCTTCGATGATGTTGCACGCGCGGTGCGATCGAGTTCGGTCAATGCCGGCGCCGGCGCCGTGCGCACCGCCGACGGCAATTTCCAGCTGCAAGCGCGCAATCTCGCCGACACTGAACTCGACTTCGAAAACATCATCATCCGGCAGACGCCGGACGGCGGCATCGTGCGCGTCGGCGATGTGGCGACCGTCAATGACGGTTTCGTCGACACCAACCTCTATTCGCGCATGAACGGCGAACCGGCGATGCTGGTGGCGCTGCAGACTGCCGATCAGTTCAACATCTGGGATACGAAAAAGGCGGTCGACGAAACGCTAGAGCAATTCCGCGCGACGCTGCCGGCTGGCCTTCAGCTCACGATCGTGAACGACGAATCCGAGGGTTATAACGAACTCTTGAGCCTGCTCTTCCAGAATGCGGCGCAAGGCTTCTTCCTGATCTTCTTCCTGCTGCTGCTGACGCTGCATCCAAAAGTGGCGTTCTGGTCGACGCTGGGCGTCATGACCGCCTTCGCGGGATCGTTCTTCATCCTCCCGTACATCGACGTCTCGCTGAACTTCATGAGCGTGTTCGGCTTCCTTCTGGTGCTCGGCATTATGGTCGACGACGCGATCATCGTCGGCGAAGCGGTCTATGAGCGCGCCGAGAAGGGCCAGCACGGCGCCGACGCCGCGATTCTAGCGACACAAATGGTGCTGAAGCCGCTCGTGGCTTCGGTGTTCGTGACCATGATTGCGTTCGCGCCGATGATGATGTTCTCGGGCGAAGTGCGTCAGTTCACCAGCGCCATCTCGATGGTCGTGATCTCGACGCTGGTGTTCTCGCTCATCGAGAGCTTGATCATCCTGCCGGCGCACTTGGCGCACGTGACGAAGCCCGATCCCCAAGGCCAAGGTCTTGGCGCGCGTTTGATGCGCATTCAGCAAAAGTGCGCGAACTCGGTGATCTGGGTCGCCGAAAATCTGCACGGACCGCTGGTTCGCACCGCGGTCAAGCTGCGCTACCTGACATGGGCGGTTTTCCTTGTGATCATGATCCTCGGCGTGGGTCTTATGATCTCAGGACGCGTCAAGCAGACGTTCATGCCCGAGGTCGAAGGCGACTTCATGGTGGCGAACATCACGCTGCCGCAAACGACGCCGTTCTCGCGCATGGAGCAAGTCAGCGCTCAACTCGACGCCGCGCGCCGCGCGCTTGAAGAGGAAACCGCCTCCAACGCCTATGTCGACCCCCTCACCCACCAGAATTCGCGCGGCGTCGTGCGTTCGTGGAGTCAGTTTATCGACGAGAACACGATCCAGGCTTATGTCGGCCTGACGCCGCCGGAAACCCGGCCCGATATGCGCTCGCGCAACATTACCGAGCGCCTTGAGCAATTGCTCGGAGAAGTCCCGGACGCCGACCAAGTGAGCTTCTCGCTCTCGGGATCAGGCTCGCCGTCCATCGACCTGGCCTTGATCAGCGATAACAAGGAAGACCTCGACATTGCGGTCGAAGACTTGAAAGCGCGCCTGCTCCAATTCCAGGGCGTTACCAGCGTTCGCGATAGCCAGGACGCCGCAAACGAAGAACTGCGCTTCACGTTGCTGCCGGGCGCCGAGCAGCTCGGCATCACGCTGATCGATGTGACGCGCCAAGTGCGCCAAGCCTATTTCGGCGAGGAAGCACAGCGCCTGCCGCGCAATGGCGACGACGTGCGCGTTTACATCCGCTATCCGCGCGATGATCGGCGCACGCTCGAGAGCCTAGGCTCCTTCCGCATCCGCACATCGGATGGCCGCGAAGTACCGCTGGCCAGCGTCGCAACCTGGGAGTTCGCGCCCGGCGTCACCGGTCTCGACCGGCGCCAGCGCCAAAGCTCGATCCTCGTGACCGCGGACCTCGTCAACGCTGAAGCGCGCGGCGAGATCATGCGCACGCTGGACGAGCAATATTGGCCAGCCTTCGAAGCTCGATTCTCAACGGTCTCACGCCGCGCCATCGGCGAAGCCGAAGGCCAGCAGGAGTTCATGAACGAATTCCTGCTGCTGATGGGCATGGCGTTCGCGGCGATCTACTTCCTGCTCGCGGTGACGTTCCGCTCTTACGCGCAACCGCTGATGATCCTGTGCGCCATCCCCTTCTCGATCGTCGGCGCCCTGCTTGGCCACTTGATGTTCGGGATCAGCTTTGCGCTCTTCTCATGGCTCGGCATGATCGCCGCCATCGGCGTCGTCGTGAACGACAACGTCGTCCTGGTGGACCGTTGCAACCAGATCCGCGGCTACTTCGTCCTGCGGCTGAAGGGCTCGGGCCAAGCACTGCCCGAAGATAGCGAATGGGAGCCGCACGAGATCACGCTGCCGAACGGGCAAGTGCTGGAATATATCGGCCTCGCGCCCGACCTCGAACCGCACGAAGAGATGATCGTCGAGGGCGCGGAATCGGGCTTTCAGCGCGGGCCGATCGAGCTTCGCACCTCCCACCAGATGCGGTTCGACGGCCCCGAATACCGCGAGCGGGCGCAAGAGCTTGAAGGCATCGGTTTCCAGGTCATGCGCGTCAAAGCCGAGCGCGGCATTACCGAGGCTTCGGTTTCGCGCTTCCGCCAGATCTTCCTCACTTCCGTGACGGAATTTATCGGCACCTCGCCGATGATCCTGGAGAACGCCGCCATCGTCCAATTCCTGAAGCCGATGGTCATCAGCCTGGCGTTCGGGGTCCTCATCTGCATGCCGGCGACCTTGATCCTGACGCCCGCCTTCTACATGATTGGCATCGACATTAAGCGCGTCATCGTGGGGCTGTTTGGCTTCTACGGGCGCTTGTATGGGGGACGCCGCAAACTCGCAGCGGCGGAATAACGAACAGACCTTCGGAGGGTACTCAATGATGTTTTTGACTCGCCGCGCCATGGGCGCGTCGTCGGTCGCGCTATTGGCCGGTTGCGCCACTGGCGCCGCCACCACCACTGAACCGACGACGACCGCGCGTGCGCCGGCGGCCATCGGCGCCTGGGGCGTGGACCTCGCAGCGCGCGACACCAGCGTGAAGCCGGGCGACGATTTCTTCAAATACGCCAACGGCACGTGGCTCGCGAACACGCAAATCCCGGCCGACCGCACGCGCTGGGGAACGTTCGACATTCTGCGCGAGAAAGCCGACAACGATGCGCGCGTCATCATCGAAGAAGTGGCGCTCGCCGGCGGCGCGCCTGGCTCGAACCAGCAGAAGATCGCCGATTACTACAACTCATTCCTGAACCAAGATGCGATCAACGCCGCTGGCCTGACGCCGCTGCAGGAAGAACTCGCGCAAGTTCAAGCGCTGCGCACCCACGAAGAAGTGATCCGCCTCATCGCGACGCCCGGCGTCGCCGTGAACTCGCCGATCGCGGTTTACGTCGGTCTCGATGATCGCAATCCGAACCGCTATATCTGCAACATGACGCAAGCAGGCCTGGGCTTGCCGGAGCGTGAATACTATCGCCGCACCGACGGCGAATTCCCCAATATCCGCCGTGAGTACGAAGCGCACATTGCGCGCTTGCTGACGCTCGCGGGTCAAAGCAACGCAACCGCGCAAGCGCGCCGTATCGTAGCGCTCGAAACGCAGATCGCCGAACGCCATTGGCCGATCGCCGATCGCCGCGACCGCGACCGCACCTACAATCTGAAGTCGCGCGCCGAAATTCGCGCGTTGGCGCCCCGCTTCCCGTGGGATGCCTCGTTCGAAGCGGCGGGCCTCGGCGGCGTGCAGGAAGTGGTTGTTGCTGAACTTTCAGCGATGGGTCCGCTGGCGAACCTCTTTGTGCAAACGCCGGTTTCGACCTGGAAGTCCTACCTCACCTATCACCTGGTGCGGAACAACGCCGCCATTCTGCCGAAGCCGGTCGACGACGAAGTCTTCGCCTTCTACGGCACGACGCTCTCGGGCCAGCCGCAACAGCGCGAGCGCTGGAAGCGTGCGGTGCAGGCGGTGAACGGCGCACTCGGCGAAGCCATCGGCGCCATCTACGTGCAGCGTCACTTCCCGCCGGAAGCCAAAGAGCAAATGCGTCAGCTGGTTGAGAACCTGCGCACGGCTTACGGCCAGCGCATCGATCAACTCGGCTGGATGTCGGCGGAAACGAAGGTCGCTGCGCGCGAAAAGCTCGCCACCTTCCGCCCGAAAATCGGCTATCCGGATCGCTGGCGCGATTATTCGGGTCTCGAAGTCCGCGCCAACGATGCGTTCGGCAACGCCAAGCGCCAAGGGATCTTCGATTGGAACTTCGATCTCGCCCGTCTCGCCCGCCCGACCGACAAGGACGAGTGGTTTATGACGCCGCAAACGGTGAACGCGTATTACAATCCGACGTTCAACGAAGTCGTGTTCCCGGCCGCCATCCTGCAGCCGCCGTTCTTCGATCCGAACGCTGACCCTGCCGTGAACTACGGCGCCATCGGCGGCGTCATCGGTCACGAAATGGGCCACGGCTTCGACGACCAGGGCGCAAAGTCGGACGCACAAGGCGTGCTGCGTGACTGGTGGAACGCCAGCGACGTCGCCGCCTTCACGCAAGTGACGGATCGCTTGGCCGCGCAGTACGACGCGTTCACGCCGCTTGAAGGCATCCACGTCAACGGCCGTCTCACCCTGGGTGAGAACATCGGCGACAATGGCGGTCTGCAAGTCTCGCGTCACGCCTATCAGCTCTCGCTGAATGGCCAGCAAGCGCCGGCGATTGACGGCATCACCGGCGATCAGCGCTTCTTCCTCGGCTGGGCGCAAGCTTGGCGCGCGCTCATCCGCGACGCGGCGCTGCGCAACCAGATCCTGACTGACCCGCACTCACCGTCGATCTATCGCTGCAACGGCACGGTGCGGAACATGGACAGCTGGTACGCCGCGTTCGACGTCCAGCCGGGCGACGCGCTCTATCTCGCGCCGGCCGACCGCGTCACCATCTGGTAGGCGTGGGCGAGAATGCCAACGGATCAAGGGGAGCCTCCGGGCTCCCCTTTTTTCTTTGCGGATTTGCGATCAAGCCGCCGATTGGCGCGGCTGGCGGCCCTCATTGGACTTGTCGCAAGCGCCTCCGCCGCGGATGATCCGCGCTGGAGGGATCACATGCTTAGCTTCACTCGCCGCGCCCTGGGCGCATCTTCGCTCGCGCTCGCCGCGGGCTGCGCAACTGGGACAACAGGCGGCGGCGGCGCAAGTAGCAACAGCGCCGCGATCGGCGCCTACGGCCTCGATCTCACTGCCGGTGACGCCAGCGTTCAGCCGGGCGACGACTTCTTCCGTTATTGCAACGGCCGCTGGCTCGACACGACCGAAATCCCGAGCGATCGCACCAGTTGGGGCACGTTCGCGATCCTCGATGACAAATCCGAGCGCGATCAGCGCGTGATCATCGAAGAAACGGCGATGGTTGGCGGCGTGCCTGGTACGCTGCAACAGAAGATTGCCGACACCTACAATGCCTACCTGAACACCGATGCGATCAACGCGCGCGGCATTGCCGTGCTGCAGGACGATCTCGCCACCATCGCCGCGATCCGCACGCATGAAGATGTCATGCGCGTCGTCGCCGGGGCCGACTTCCCAACCAACTCACCGATCGTCGCCTTCGCCTCGCTCGATGCCCGCAATCCGGATCGCTACGTCGTCACCATCACACATGCGGGTTTGGGCTTGCCGGAGCGCGAATATTATCGCCGCGCCGACAGCGCCGAGCAGCGCACGGCCTACGTCGCCTATATCGAACGCATCCTGACGCTAGGCGGCCAAGCCAATGGCGCGGCCAAAGCACGCTCGATCATGGCGCTCGAAACCCAGATCGCCGAATTGCACTGGCCGATTGCGGATCGCCGCCAGCGCGAGCGCGTCTATAATTTGAAATCGCGAGCCGAACTGCGCGCCATCGCGCCGAACTTCCCGTGGGATGCCGCACTCGAAGCAGGCGACATGGGCCTAGCACAAGAAGTGGTCGTGCGCGAGCTCAGCGCCATGGCCCCGCTGGCGCAGCTCTTCTTGGCAACGCCAGTCGACACTTGGAAAGACTATCTCACCTTCAATCTCATCAGCGGCAGCTCCGACGTACTTCCACGCGAAATCGACGATGCGAACTTCGACTTCTACGGCAAGACGCTGAACGGCCAACCCGAGCAGCGCGAGCGCTGGAAGCGCGCGGTTGATCAAGTCAACAACGCCATGGGCGAAGCCGTCGGCCAACTCTACGTCGCGCGCCACTTCCCGCCTGAAGCCAAAGCGCAAATGCTCGATCTGGTCGAAAACCTGCGCCGCGCCTACGCGCAACGCATCGATCAGTCACCCTGGATGACGGCGGCCACAAAGGTCGTCGCGCAAGAAAAGCTCGCCGCCTTCGTGCCGCGCATCGGCTATCCCGACATTTGGCGCGACTATTCCGGCATGGATGTCCGCGCCGGCGACGCCTACGGCAACGCCAAGCGCGCCAACAAATTCAACGGCGATTGGGCGACAGCGCGCCTCTGGCGCCCGGTCGATCGCCGCGAATGGAACATGACGCCGCAGACGGTGAACGCCTCCTACAATTCAGTGATGAACGTCATCACCTTCCCCGCCGCCATCTTGCAGCCGCCCTTCTTCGATCCGCACGCCGACCCCGCCGTGAACTATGGCGCGATCGGCGGCGTCATCGGCCACGAAATGGGTCACGGCTTCGATGACCAGGGCGCGAAATCCGATGCACGCGGCGTGCTGCGCGATTGGTGGAGCCCGCAAGACGTGGCGGCATTCCAACAAGTCACCAACGCACTCGCCGCTCAATATGACGGGTTCGAAGCGCTACCAGGCCTGCACGTGAACGGCCGCCTGACACTCGGCGAAAACGTTGGCGACAACGGCGGTCTGCAAGTCGCTCTGCGCGCCTACGAGCTTTCGCTCAACGGCCACCAAGCGCCTGTGCGTGACAATCTCACCGGCACGCAACGCTTCTTCCTCGGCTGGGCGCAGGCCTGGCGTTCGAAGTATCGAGACGAAGCGCTGCGCAACCTCGTGCTCACCAATCCGCACTCGCCGCCGAACTTCCGCGTCAACGGCGTCGTCCGCAACATGGCCGC
>JADLHI010000240.1 GCA_020848895.1 Hyphomonadaceae bacterium | reverse complement strand
CGCTGAATTCGCGCCAGCCGTCACTAGGACGGCTGGACGCTTCACATTGATTTACGAGTGGTAAATTCGGCTAGCCGGCGCGGGCGCGGAGTCGTTCCGCAACCGTGCCCTGGCGCAGGAATTCCATCGCGCGGCGCAGCTGGTAATCGTCGTCCGCGTTCCAGTTTTCCGGCGGTTGATCGTCCGGAATGTGGGCCGCGCGGCGGTGAGCGCCGGCTTCGTTATCGAGCGCGTTCGGCAGATCCTCCTCCGAAACCGCCAGACGCTGTAGGCGCGCCACTTCGGCGGCGTCGATCCGGCGCGAGGCGACCTCCATATCCGGCACAATGCCTGGGCCTTGGATCGAGCGGCCGGCGGGCGTGTAGTAGCGGGCCGTGGTCAGGCGCAGCGCGCCGTCGCGGCCGCCTTGAAGCGGGATCACGGTTTGCACCGAGCCCTTGCCGAACGAGTCGGTGCCGACGATCAGCGCGCGGTTGCGATCTTGGAGCGCGCCCGCAACGATTTCAGCGGCCGAGGCCGAAGCGCCGTTGATCAGTACGACAACCGGCACGCCAGCGAGATCGTCGCCGCGGCGGGCGTTGTAGCGCTGAACATCTTCCGGCTGACGGCCGCGCGTGGAGACCACTTCGCCGCCATCGAGAAAAGCGTCTGAAACTTCGATCGCCTGGTCGAGCAGGCCGCCCGGATTGTTGCGCAGGTCGATCACGACGCCGCGCAGACGCCCACCCGTATCGCGCTTCACAGTGCGGATCGCGTCTTGGAGCATCGAACCGGTGCGTTCATTGAACGTGGAGATACGGATGACGCCGATATCGCCGCCTTCAACACGTGCGGTGACGGCGCGGACGTTGATGGTTTCGCGGCGCAGCGTCACGTCGAACGGGTCGGAGCCTTCACGGGCGATAGTGATGGTGATGTCGGTGCCGGCTTCGCCGCGCATGCGGGTGACGGCTTCATTGAGCGTGAGGCCAACGATGCTTTCGCCGTTGATGGCGGTGAGATAATCGCCGGCTTGAATGCCGGCGCGCGCCGCTGGCGTGCCGTCGATCGGGGAGACCACCTTCACCACGCCTTCTTCGCTGGTGACTTCGATGCCGAGGCCGCCGTACTCGCCGCGGGTCTGGCTTTGCATTTCGCGGTAATCTTCCGCGTTCATGTACGAGGAGTGCGGATCGAGCGAAGCGAGCATGCCTTGGATGGCCGCTTCCATCGCCTGCTGTTCGTCGATCGGGGTGACGTAATCTTGCTCAACGCGTGCGAGCACGTCGGCGAACAATTCGAGTTGGCGGTAGATGTCGCCGTTGGCGCGATCTTCAGGAGCGGACCAGGCAAGCGCGCCAACCAATGCGGCCGCACCGGCCACCGGCGCCAAGATCCAAGCTACGCGCATGTCTTACTCCCCGGGTCGTCCTGCCCGATTCGCGGTTAACCGGCTCGTACGCCAGCCTCCGCAGTAAGGCCACGCGCACTAAGCCAACGTCCAGGATCGACCGGCTGGTCACCCCGGCGCACTTCTACATACAATTCCGGCGCCGAAGAGGCCGCCGCTGTCATTTGTCCGACAGTTTGCCCCGCGCGCACCGTCTCACCGACGCGGACATTGATCGTGTCCAGGCCGGTCAGAACGAGAGCGTAACCACCATCCAGATTGAGGATCAATACGTTTCCGTAGCTTCTAAAGCTTCCGGCATAGGCAACCTCGCCCGCGGCGGGAGAAACTACCTGCGCGCCTGAATTTGTGCGGACGGTAACGCCTTGGGCTGCCGGGCCGCCGGTGGTGCGTGCGCCGTAATTTCTCGTGATTTCGCCTTGCGTGGGCGCGATCCAGGAGGCCGGAACAACACTCGGGCCGGTCGGCGCGGGCGTGCCTTGTTGGCGCCGCGCGGAGGCGCGCTGCACACGCTGCGCAAGTTCCCGCAGGGAACGCGCTTCGGCGGCGAGTTGGCGAACCCGGCGTTCCGCTGCCGTGGCTTCGCGCGCCAGCCGCGTCTGGGTAGAGCGGTGCTGCGCCAGCATGTTGACGATCTCGCCGCGCTCTTGAGCGATGGAGGCTTGCGCGTCGGCGAGTACGCTTTGTTCCGTGGTGATGGTGGCCTCGTCCTGGCGCGCCGCGGCGAGCGCTTCGCGGTGGCGGCGCTCTTCGGTCTGGTAAACCGGTCCAAGCGCGCGGGCGACGATGCCGGCGCGCACGGCGCGCGGTTCAACGCGACGTTCGGCAAAGGCCGCGGCGATCACGGCGGATTCGAACGCGCCGCGGGCTCGGGCGCGCGCCGTGTCTTCAGTGGCGACCTGCTGTTGCACGACGCCGAGGCGTTCGCGGGCCGCTGCTGCCGCTGCTTCGGTGTCTTCGCGACGGCGTGTGGCTTCAACGAGGCGTGTATCGAGCGCGCGGACATCGCGCTGGGCGGCGGCGGCCTGCGCGCGCAGCCGTTCGGCGCGCTGCGTTTCCGCGCGTCGATCGCGATCGGCTTGTGCAGCCGTGCGCTGGGTCTGGGCGTCCGCCGTCCCTAGCAGGAGCGCAAAAGCTCCTGTCGCACATGCGATCAGGGCGCGGGCGCGTTTTGCGCCTCGTGCCAATTCACCACCACCATTTCGTCCAGGAACTTCAGTCCCGGTGATATGGAGTAGAGCAGAGTATCGTCACGGCCCGGTAAACTTGCTCGGAAATCATGACGCGAACGAGCCTGTGGGGCCACGTTTGTCGGCCAAAAGCGAGCTTTTCGTCAGCGTTATCCTTAACGCCCTGTGAAGCGCCATCGGCGCCGCCGATCCAGAACGTCGTGCAGGCAACGCCATCGTCGCGCCAGCGCGCGAGCTTTTCAGCGAGTTGGCGCGAGGTCCACTCGGCGCCGCGCTCATCGAGCAGAATCTTGCGCGCGTCATCCGGCGTCGCGCGAAAGAGGGCGGCGGCTTCGGCGCGCATGTCTCCCGGCGGCTTGCCTTCGACTTCGACGAGATCGAAGCCCTTGAAACCGATTTGCCTGCCGGCCTGCGTGGCGCGCTGCAGATAGTCGGCGGTCATCGCCGCTTCAGGCCCATCGCGCAGACGGCCGACGGCGGCGACGATCACGCGCAAAGCTCAGCTCTGCTGCGAGTCGGGCGTTGCGCCCGCCCAGATTTTCTCGATGTTGTAAAAGGAGCGGACTTCCGGACGGAAGAGATGCACCACCACATCGCCCGCATCGACCAGAACCCAGTCGCCCTGCGGCAGGCCCTCAACGCGCACGTCCTTCAGGCCGGCGTCCTTCAGATTGCGCATGACGTGATCGGCCAAGGCGCTCACGTGCCGCGACGAGCGGCCGGAGGCGACGACGAGCATGTCTGCGAAGGAAGATTTGCCGCGAATATCGATGGCGAGGATGTCCTCGGCCTTGTCGTCTTCAAGCGATGTCAGCACCACCTTGGTGGTTGCTTCCACATCGATGCCGGGCGCGGGCCGATTGGCTGCTCTCGGCGTGGCTCCGGCTTTAGCGGCCGGTGCGCGTTTCATTTCAGGCGACAGGTCCTTGATCCTTCTTTGGCCCCAGACTGGCTAAACGCTATCACTTCCGCTTGGGTTTCGCCAACGCCGCGCGCCTGCCGGAGCGGATGGCGGTGGAAGATTCCCTGTGGAGTCTGGCGTTTAGGTATCTCCAGCCGCGCGGGGCGCT
>JADLHI010000239.1 GCA_020848895.1 Hyphomonadaceae bacterium | reverse complement strand
TCGGCTCGTCGTTCGTCTACGGTTTCACCGGGTCGATCCATTTCGACGCCATCGCCGCCGCCGTGGGCGAAGGCGCTGGCGGCATTGGCCTCATCTTTGGCCTCGTGCTCATGCTCTGCGCGCTGGGTTTCAAGATGTCCGCCGCGCCGTTCCACATGTGGACGCCCGACGTTTACGAGGGCGCGCCGACGCCGATCACAGCATTCTTCGCCGCCGCGCCTAAGGTTGCCGCCGTCGCGCTGATGGCCCGGTTGCTCTACGGGCCGTTCGCCGAAGTCACGGCGCAGTGGCAACAGGTCGTCGCGGCGCTGGCCGCGATCTCGATGGTCTGGGGATCGGTCGCAGCGCTCATCCAAACCAACCTGAAGCGCCTTATGGCGTATTCGTCGATTGGCAACATGGGTTTTGCGCTCATGGGGATCGCCGCTGGCACCGATCAGGGACCAACCTCGGCGCTGATCTATCTTTCGCTCTATCTGCCTTCGACCATCGGCATGTTCGCGCTGATCCTCGCCATGCGCCGCGACGGCGAACCGGCCGAAACCGTGGCCGATCTCGCCGGGCTGGCGCGCAAGCGGCCCTGGATGGCGGCGCTGTTCACGATGCTGCTGTTTTCGGTGGCCGGCATTCCACCGTTCGCGGGCTTTATCGGCAAATTGGCGGTGTTCACCGCGACGATCGACGGCCATCTCTATTGGCTGGCCATTCTCGGCGGTGTCGCCGCGGTCGTGGCGGCGGCCTATTATCTGCGCTTGATCGCCTCGATTTGGTTTTCGCCGCCGGCTGCGCAGTTGCAGTCGCCCAGCGGCACGATCATGGTGACGGCGCTGGCTTCGGCGGCGCTGAGCTTCCCCGTCCTGGTGTTGCTGCTTGGCGCGCTCCAGAGTGCGGCTGAGAACGCGGTGCGGATGAGCTTTTGAGAAAGCGGTTTCGATGATCGACGGGCAGGCGCCGGTCGAAGTCTTCGACGAGATTGACTCCACCATCCTGGAGGCGCGCCGCCGCGCCGAACGCAACGAGGTATCGCCCGTTTGGCTCATCGCCAAACGTCAGACCGCCGGCCGTGGTCGCCGCGGACGCACCTGGACTTCGCACAGTGGCAACCTGATGGCGACGCTGCTGTTCACAACCAACCAGCCGCCGCAACAGATCGCACTTCTAGGGTTCGCCACCGGCGTTGCGCTCGCTGAAACCATCGACGCCATCATCGGCGCTGGCGCCGCGCAATTGAAATGGCCCAACGACGTTTTCATCAACGGCGCCAAAGCGGCGGGCATCATGCTCGATTCCGGTTCTCTTGGTCCCGACCAGACGTGGGTGGCGCTGGCCTTCGGGGTGAATCTGGCCGACGCGCCCGAGAACATCGATCAAAAGACGATCTGCATCCGCGATCTGCTGCCCCCCGACGCGCCTGCGCCTGAGCCGCTCGCATTCCTCGCGGCGCTGCGGCCGAAACTAGAAAGCTGGTCCGCGCGTATCGTCAGCGAAGGGTTCGAGCCGCTCCGCCGCGCGTGGCTCCAGCGCGCCTACGGCCTCGGCCAAGAGGCGCGCGTGGTGCAGGGCGAGCAAACGCTGGAAGGGCGCATCGCCGGCCTCTCCTCGCGCGGCGAACTTGAATTCGACACGCCAACCGGCCGCCGCCTGATCGCGGCCGGCGATGTGTTTTTGGCAAAGGTGGCCTGACCCATGCTTCTCGCCATCGACGTCGGCAACACCAACACCAAGTTCGCGATCTGGGATGGGCAAACCTGGCGCGCACAATGGCGTGCGTCGACCGACACCACGCGCACCGCCGACGAGTACGCGCCGTGGCTGCAGCAAGTCATGTCGCTCAGCTCATTGAGCTTTGCCGATATCACTGATTGCATCATCTCGACCGTGGTGCCGCAGGCGCTGTTCAATCTGCGCAATCTTTCGCGCCGCTATATCGGCAAGGAGCCGATGGTGATCGGCGAGGACGGGCTCACGCTCGGCATAGAGGTGCGCATCGACAAACCGAACGAAGCCGGCGCCGACCGTCTCGTGAACGCCGTTGGCGCGTACATCCAATATGGCGGGCCGGCGATCGTCATCGATAGCGGCACCGCCACGACGTTTGACATCGTCGCGGCGGATGGCGCGTTCGAGGGCGGCATCATCCTGCCGGGGATCAACCTTTCGCTCCAAGCGTTGCACGAGCATGCGGCGCGGCTGCCACGCGTGGAAATCCGCGATCCGGGCCGCGTCATCGGCAAGGATACGGTGACGGCCATGCAATCTGGCATTTATTGGGGTTCGATCGAGATGATCGAAGGCTTATGCCGCCGCATCCGCGGCGAGTATGGCAAGCCGTTGAAAACGATTGCGACAGGGGGCGTCGCCTCGCTATTTGAAGGCGCATTCCCAACCATCGATCATTTCGACCAGGATCTCACTTCACGCGGCTTGCTCGAAATCTTCCGCAGGAACGGCGGCAAGCTTTGAAGAAGCCGAAACCCGACGACGAACTTGTCTTCCTGCCGCTCGGCGGCTCGGGCGAGATCGGCATGAATCTGAATGCATACGGCTACGGCCCTCCGGATGCGCGCAAATGGATCATCGTCGATATCGGCGTCACGTTCGGGCGCGAAGACACGACGCCCGGCGTCGATCTTATTCTTCCCGATCCGGCGTATCTCGAAGAGCATAAGGACGACATCATCGCGATCGTCCTCACGCACGCGCACGAAGATCACATCGGCGCGCTCGGATGGCTTTGGCCGAGGATGCCCGCGCCAGTCTATGCGACCCCGTTCACAGCCGCTCTCGTGCGCGAAAAGCTGCGTGAGCGCGGGCTGCTTGAGAAAGTGCCGCTCACCGAAATTCCGCTCAAAGGCCAGCTGACGCTCGGACCGTTCGAGATTGATTTCGTCACACTCACGCACTCGATCCCCGAGCCGAATGGCCTCGCCATTCGCACGCCGCTCGGCCTCATCTGGCACACGGGCGACTGGAAGATCGATCCCGATCCGCTCATCGGCGAGACCACCGACGAAGCCAAGCTTCGCGCCATGGCCGAGGAGGGCGTGCTCGCCATGGTTTGCGACAGCACCAACGTCCTTGTCGAAGGCACGGCCGGATCGGAGGCCGAGGTGCGCGAGAAGCTTACCGGCGTCATCAAGAACTGCACCGGAAAGGTCGCCGTCACTGCGTTCGCGTCGAATGTCGCGCGGGTCGAAACCACCCTCAAGGCCGCGCGCGCCGCCGGCCGCACGCCATGCCTGGTGGGTCGTTCGATGCATCGCATCTTCAACGCTGCGCAAAGCGTCGGACTGCTGCAGGATGTGCCGCATGTGATCGATGAAGACGAAGCCGGCACGCTGCCCGATGAGAATGTGCTCTTTCTGTGCACGGGCAGCCAAGGCGAAGCGCGCGCCGCACTCTCTCGCATCGCGCGCGGCGAACACCGCAACGTCACGCTCCGCCAGGGCGATACGGTGATCTTCTCGTCGCGTGTCATTCCCGGCAACGAGTCCGCTATCCATCAACTTTACGATCAGTTCCTGGAACGCGGCGTCGAACTTATCACGGCTGACAACGAGCATCTCATCCACGTTTCCGGTCACCCGGCGCGCGACGAACTGAAGCAGATGTATGCGTGGGCGCGGCCGCGCATCGCCGTGCCGGTGCACGGTGAAATCCGCCACATTCGCGAGCACGTAAAGCTGGCCCAATCGCTGCAAATTCCCGAGACGGTGGCGCCCAGGAACGGCGACATGATCCGCCTCGCGCCCGGCCCGGCCGCGGTGATCGACGAGGTGCCCTCGGGGCGCCTCTATGTCGATGGCAACGTCATCGTCGAGACCGAGGACGATGCGATCCGCGATCGTAAGCGGCTCGCGGCCGAGGGCGCCGTCAATATCGCCTTCGCGCTGACAGAGAAGAACGCAATCGCCGCGGGGCCGACGGTGTCCGTGCGCGGCCTCACCATGCCGGACGAAGAGGATTTCGAACTCGCTTTGGAGGAGTTGGAGGACACCGCCAAAGCCGCCTTCTCCAAGCTCAATCATTCCGAACGCGGCGACGATGACGCGATAGAGGCAAGTGTTGTCCGTGCGGTACGCAAGGCCGCAGAACGACTTTGGAAGAAAAGACCGCTTGTCGACGTTTCTATACTGCGCCTTTAAGATAAGCGCGGGGAACGTTGGAGTAGGCCATGATCGGCAGGTTGAATCATGTGGGCGTTGCTGTGCCTTCGATTGAGGCGGCGAAGGCGACCTATCGCGACCTTTACGGCGTGCCGGAGAGCGCGATCACGGAAACGCGCGAACTGCCGGCGCAGGGCGTGAAGTTCGCGTTCGTCAACGTCGCCAACAGCCAGATCGAACTCATCGAACCGCTGGGCGAGAACAGCCCGATCGCCAGGTTCATTGAAAAGAATCCGCGCGGCGGTCAGCACCATATCTGCTTTGAAGTCGCCGACATCTATGCGGCGCGCGATGAAATGGTCGTGCGCGGCGCGCGCGTCTTGAACGAACCGCGCATCGGCGCGCACGGCACGCCGATCATCTTCATCGATCCCAAGAATTCCGACGGCGTGCTGATCGAACTCATGGAAACGCCCAAAGGCGCACACGGATGAGCGTCTTTCTCGGCATCGCCATATACGTGATCGCTTGGTGGCTCTCGTTTTTCGTGATGCTGCCGATGGGCGCCCAAAGCCATCACGAGGCCGGTGAGGAGACCGTGCCGGGGGCCGAACGCGGCGCGCCGCGCGTCCACAATCTCCGCAAAAAGGCGCTCTACGCGGCCGGGATCGCGGCTATTGTTTGGCTTGGCGTCGCCTGGGGCGTTTCGGTCGACCTTTGGCACATGCGCGGGCGGTAAGGCCGCGTTGCGGAGGCAAGCGGCGCAGTCTATCCAGACGCCCGAAAGGAACCTCCCCCGATGCATGCGCTCAAAGTCACGCGCGCCGAAGATTTTCCCGAATGGTATCAGGCCGTCGTCCGTGAAGCGGACTTGGCGGAGCTGTCGCCGACGCGCGGGTGCATGATCATCAAGCCGTGGGGCTACGGCATCTGGGAGCGCATCCAGGGCGAACTCGACCGCCGCATCAAAGAGAGCGGTCACGACAATTACTACTTTCCGCTGCTGATCCCGCTGGGGTTCATCGCCAAGGAAGCTGACCACGTCGAAGGCTTCGCCAAGGAGATGGCTGTCGTCACGCACCATCGCCTGAAGAAGATCGACGGTGTGCTGAAGCCCGACCCCGAGGCGGAGCTGGCGGAGCCTTTCATCATCCGCCCGACGTCGGAGACGATCATCGGCGATGCGTTCAGCCGCTGGGTGAAATCGTATCGCGATCTGCCGCTGAAACTGAATCAATGGGCCAACGTGATGCGCTGGGAGATGCGCACGCGCATGTTTCTGCGCACGGCGGAATTTCTCTGGCAGGAAGGCCACACCGCGCACGTCGATGAAGCCGACGCGATGGCCGAGACGATGCTGGCGCTCGAAATCTATCGCAGCTTTGCGGAAGACTTCCTGGCGCTGCCCGTCGTGGCCGGTGAGAAGCCGGAGAACGAACGCTTCCCCGGCGCCGAGCGCACCTATTCGATCGAAGCGATGATGCAGGACGGCAAGGCGCTGCAAGCCGGGACGTCGCACTATCTCGGCACCCACTTCGCCGAAGCGCAGAACATCCGCTACCAGGACAAGGAAGGCGCGATGAGCCTCGCCCATACGACGTCCTGGGGGGTCTCGACGCGGATGATCGGCGGTGTGATCATGACCCATGGCGACGATGACGGGCTGCGCACGCCGCCCGCGATTGCGCCGCGTCAGATCGTCATCGTACCGATGCTGCGCGGCAAGCCCGAAGATGAAGACCTGAAGGCATATTGCGCGTCACTGGTTGCCGAACTCAACACGCAGAGCGCGTTCGGTTTTCCCGTGCGCGCCTACGTTGATGCCAAGGACGCACGTCCGGCCGATAAACGCTGGGATTGGGTGCGTCGCGGCGCGCCGCTCGTCTGCGAAATTGGCCCCCGCGACGCCGCCGGCGGCAACGTCACCTTCATCAAGCGCAATGCTTTGCGTGAAGGCGAGAAGATCAAGTCGCATACGCTGGCGCGTGCTGACTTCATTGCGCAAGCGGCAGGGCTTTTGGAAATCACCCAAAAAGAGCTGTTCGACGAAGCCAAGGCGCGCCTCGACAACAACATCCGTGGCGATTTCACGACCTTCGCCGACATAGAAAAGCACTACGGAACCGAGGACAAAGAGGGCGAGTTCAAGGGCTGGGCGCGCGTGCACTGGTCACGGCCCACCGGCGCCGCGTTGGAAGAAGTGGGGACCCGCCTGAAAGCTCTAAAGCTGACAATACGCAATGCGCCCATGGCGCAGCCGTCTTCCTTCGGCACGTGCATCTTCACCGGCGCCCCAGCCGTCGAAGAAATCCTGATCGCAAGAGCTTATTGATGAGCAACGGAAGAAGCGCGCCGTTCGGCTTGTTCGAGCGTATGCTCGCGGGCCGCTATCTCCGCGCAAAACGCGCGCACGGCGGCGTGGCGCTGATCTCGGTTATCTCGGTTGTCGCGATCACTCTGGCGGTTATGGCCCTCATCATCACGATGTCGGTCATGAACGGCTTTCGCGAAACGCTGCTGTCGAGAATCCTGGGTGTGAACGGTCACGTTTACATTGACGTCCACAACATGCCCGATAGCGAGATTCAGCGTCTAGCCGCGCTTTCGCGCGAGGCGCCGGACGTGCTGCATGTCGCGCCCATCATCAACGCGCAGGCGCTGGCGACATCTCCAGATGGCATGGCTGCCGGCGTGATCGTACGCGGTATTGCGCGCGAAGATC